>JAGLNZ010000067.1 GCA_023139225.1 Desulfobacula sp.
TGAAGCAGGGGCATGAAAATGAAAACCAGAAAATAGACAAGGAATCGGAACCTGCAGATATTGGAAAGGTGTTCAAGGGACTTGCCGCAATTGGATTTTTTTTATTAATGCTGATGCTGGTTATTAAAAAGATTAGTAGTATTAAAGAGGTTAATACCTCAGGATGGTTTGTACTTTCAGTTTTTTTTTAATCAGCTCTATCTCCAAATTAATATTATTATTTCTTGACTCAGAAAATTGTTATAAGAGTTTGACCCATCCCCCTTAACTGATTAACGTATAGAAATGATTATTAAAAAAACCGGGAAAATTAGTGATGGATTTTACGTTGTCGGCTCTCCAACTACACCAATCTATCTTTTAGACGGTCCTGAGCCTATTCTTTTTGATGGCGGTTTTACAGCCTTAGCATATCATTATGAAACAGGAATCAAAGAAATTTTGGGAGTTCGTAAACCTGTATATCTTTTTTTAACCCACTCCCATTTTGACCATATAGGTGCTGTTAGTCATTTTAAGAAGATTTGGCCCAAGCTTCAAATAGGCGGCTCTTTACGGTGCCATGAAATTCTCTTAAAGCAAAAAGCCATTCAACTGATAAGAGATTTAAGTCTTGAAAGTACAAAGAGTTTTAAAAAAATGGGCGTTAGGTCTCTCAATGATAAACCTTTTGAACCCTTTGATTTAGATATCCTGATCAAAACGGATCAGAAGACAGAGTTGTCTTCCGATCTCTCTGTAGTGGCTTTTAATACGCCCGGACACACCTGGGATTTCATGAGCTATTGGATTCCCGGAAAAAAAATTCTTATTGCCTCAGAAGCGGTAGCGATTTATGAGAATAATGGTTACATACAACCTGAATTTTTAGTCGATTTTGATGCATATCTTGAATCCTTAAGAAAAATTAAAAATTTGGGCGCGGAAGTTTTGTGTGCAGGGCATTATGCGGTTTTTACAAAAAAAGATGCCACAGATCATATCAACAATTCTTTCAAAGTTGCAGATGACTATCTATCCATGACAGAAAGGTTTCTTGTCCAGGAAAAAGATGATATTGATAGTGTGGTTTCCAGGATCAAGGCCGTAGAATGGGATAACCGGCCCTGGCCCAAGCAACCTGAGTCTGCTTATCTTTTAAATACCCGGCAAAGGGTGACGACCATATGGGAGCGAATGAATAAAAATTCCGATGAAAGGTTGTAAGGACTTTATAGTAGAATTTTATTTTTGTAATAAAATTTGTCTTGCACTACAATTTGTTGTATCCTGAGTTATATTGAAATGGAAACGGGAAACGAATCATATCAAGATCTTTCAAACTTATATTTCTTCTTGGCAAGGCGGAATACCATAAATTGTTGATCCAATTATCCATTGGTGTTCTTGTAAAATATTTAATATCCCAGGCAAGGTCGGTGACTTATGTCTATTGCCCAGAAAATAATTTCAGTCCCCGCAGAGGGTTCAGGATTCAAATCTCCCTTGGGATTTGCCCTTCCTCAACCCAAATCGCGCATTATACCTAAAAAACTTGTAAAACTCTGCTATACACTCGTACACGCCTGCGAAACGTTGAAAATCCGGGATCTTGCCGATGGTGAATTCAGGCCAGCCGATACGACGTTGGAGCAGGGAATCAATAGGCAGCTCAACTACCTTCTCGATGAGGTAGCTTGCAACCGGCCTGGCTTTCGCTTACTTGAAATCGGTTCCGGCTACGGAAATCTTTTGAAAGCGGCAAAAGAGCGAGGAGCACTTGCAGTGGGTGTTAATATTTCATCCGAGCAAGTGAAATTTTGCAATGATAACGGTCTGCAAACCTACCAATGCAATTATCGTGACCTCTTGAATGCTAAGGAATGGTACGGGAAGTTTGACGGGGTGATCGCCAACGGCTCGCTTGAGCATTGGGTACAGCCTGAAGATGTTCTATCTGGAAAGATGAACGATATTTATAACGAATCATTCCAAATTGCTCACAAAATGATTGATCCGAATGTGGCGAATGCAAGATATGTGACCACAGCTATCCATGTAAACCGTGAGGTAAAGCCCGAATTTCTCCTAACACCTTGGTATAAACAACCCAAGGACTCGGATCGTCGTCATTTTAGCCTTCTCCACAATTGGATGGGCGGTTACTATCCAGTCAGTGGCCAGTTAGAAGAGTGTGCCCAACCCTATTTTTCACTTGAAAAAGAGATGGACGGAACGTTAGGTTATAAGATCGCCAATGATTATCGGATGGCCAGGATGATGCGTGGTTGGTACACCAATCCACGTATGGTTTGGCGAATTTTTAGTTCTTTTCTTCGTCACTATCAGGAATCGCGGGTCATGTTTCAGTGCTACTTTGTTGAGAAGTCTTGGGACTGGCAATTTTTAGGAGAAGACCCGCCCATGAAACTTCTGCGCCATACTTGGAAATTGAATTCTTCCTCTAATGGATAGGAGGATCAAATTCTACTCGCTGATGTAAAAAATACAATCTGAAATATTTTATGAAAATTGAGCTAATAGATGATCCCGAAAAGGAACTTATCGGGTTAGATTTTTTTCAAATTTTGATTGATATGGAACTGGATTTTGAGAGAAAGATTATTGATAACTTATGGTAAGGACTTTTTATTGACAGTCACCGTCAAAAATAGCTATCAGTAAACATCAGTCTTAGTCTGAGCTGTAGATTTCGTCCATGTCGAAAATTTCGGTTTTCAACCATAAATCCCATCCATTTTGTATCAGCTTTGCAAGTAGGCTTGAGCCTATAATCAATGGTATTATCGAAATTATAACAATTAATGAAACCATAATATAAAGCATTTTTCTAATCCTTAATTTTTAGGGGGTGTCATACTCATACGTCCCTGGTTTGTTTTTATCTGCTTTTTAAGATGCAACAACAATGCCAATTCATAGAAATTGAAATTTCCTTGATTGAAAGGCCTTTTCGTGTTGTTAACCATGTGTCTTTATGGAAAAAATGTGATAATTTAAGAAATATTTTTCCTAAGAATCAAACAAAATGTATCCTTCAACATCAATTTTATTGAACACAACCGTCGACTATCTGATCCTGCCCTCAATAATTGAATCTCTATTTACAATTATAATTTGTCTTGATACAAGTTTGGCGATGAAAAATTTATTAATAATGGCAGTTGAATAACATGTATAATTGAATGATGTTCGGAATAGTATAATTATTTTTATATAAGGGGGAATTATTATGGCCGTATTACCGGAAAAAGTGAGCAAAGAATGGGAAAACAGGGAAGGACCCATCATTTTATCAACTGTAAATGCTAATGGAATTCCTAATTCCATATACGCTACCTGCGTGTCAAAATACAGCGAGGATACTCTGGTGGTTGCGAATAATTATTTTTCTAAAACACTGGAAAATATACTTGCAGGCAGCAAAGGATCGATCCTTTTCATAACAAAAGAGGGGAAATCCTATCAGGTTAAGGGAAGTATTGAATACCACAAAGAAGGCCTTCTGTTTGAGGATATGAAAAAATGGAATCCTAAAAAGCATCCAGGTCATGCTGCAACAGCGTTGAAGGTGGAAGAGGTTTATATGGGAGCCGAGAAACTTTTATAGGTACAAGGTTTCAACCACGCCTGCTGCAATAAGGGGGATGAGTATTTCATGGTGGCCGACAATGCTGTAACCTTTGCCTTTTCCAAGGGTGGGGCGGTTCACTACATTGGTCATGGGCCTGTAATGGCGGATAAAATCAAGATTGATGGTTGTAAAATCATCAAGTGTTGCCCCAAGATTCCTGACCAGGGTAACGGCTTTTAAAAATACTTCCGGCATGATTACGGCAGAGCCGGCATTAATAAATACACCTTTTTCAAGATGGGTGATTTGTGAGGCAAACAGCTTAAAATCATAATGGGAGGCTTCTCCACATGCTGCTGCATCAAAATCAGGATGCATGTGGATGATATCCGTACCAATGGCCACATGAACGGTTACAGGAATATCAAGGGTGCAGCCTGTTGCAGTCAGGCTCAGGTGTTTGTATTTAAGGTTTTCTTTCAGGATCAGGTCTCCGACTGCTTTGCCAAGTCCCAGGGAATGTTTTTTTGCATTTTTAATGGCCTGGTTGAGGAAAGCCGATGTCTCTTGTGCCATGCCGAAACTGCCGTCACCAAGGGACTGGGCCACGTCTTCCGAGGTTTTCCCTGTCATGGCGGTTTCAAGATCATGGATAATGCCGGACCCGTTCATGGAGAGCATGGTGAAAACTTTTTTTTCCATCAGGTCAATGATAATGGGAGACATGCCGGTTTTTATGACATGGCCGCCCATGGCAAAACAGACCTGGTTTTTGTTTTTAGCGGCATAACTTATGGCTTTAATGACACTGCGAAGATCATTTCCTGCCAGGATTGATGGCAGGGTGTCAAGAAATGCATAAAAGCTGCCGCCTTTTTTCCAGGGTGTTGAAAAATCTTTAATATCAACTTTGCTGTGTCTGTCTTTGATGGAATAGGTTTTAAGCTTGCTGTAATCCAGGTGTTTAAATGTATTACTCATTGAAAAGTATCCTTTCCGTCAGGTCACACAAAATGTGGGCCAGCAGGATATGGACTTCCTGTATTCTTGCGGTTGTTTTTGAATCAACACAGAATTGGCAATCGCTCAATTTTTTTAATTTGCCGTTATTTCCTGAAAAACCAACAATAAAAAGTCCCATCTCCTTTGCCTCCCGGACCGCCTTTATGACATTGGGAGAATTGCCCGACGTTGAGATGCCAAGGGCAATATCCCCTTTTTTTCCCAGGGCCTGGATTTGTTTGAAAAAGATATCTTCAAAAGAATAATCATTACCGATACTGGTGATAACGGATGTGTCCGTGGTCAGTGCAATAGCCGGTAACGGTTTTCTTTCCATCTGGAATCTGTTGACAAATTCCGCTGCAATATGCTGGCAGTCTGCAGCACTGCCGCCATTTCCAAATAAGAGTATTTTTTTGTTTTTTTTTAGTGCGCCTGCTATCATGGATGCACAGGATTCTATTTTTTCAATATTGGCTGCAAAAAATTTATTTTTTGCCCTGATACTGTCTTCAACAGATTGTCGAATAAGTTTTTCCATGGTTATTTATTTTTTTAATATTTTAATTACGCTGTTTTATTCTCTTTTTCCGGAATAATGTTCTCTTCAATTTTTTCCTGGATGTTTTTTAATCTTTTTTTGAATAATTTATTGTCCGGTTCAAGGGCAATACTGTTTTTTGCAAAAGTAAGGGCGATATTCAGGTTTTTCCCCTGGAGCTCAAGGGATTTTGCATATCCGGATAAAGAGACGGCATCAGCAGGATTAAGTTTAATGGCTTTGTTAAATTCCCGGGCAGCTTTTCCAGAAAGATTTTTGCCAAGAAAAATTTCGCCTTTCATCCTGAAAGCCAATTCTGATTTCGGGTTTGCCCGGCTTGCTTTCTCAAGATGAGGCAAGGCCTGGTGGGGATGTCCTTTTTTAATGAGCAGATGTCCAAGGAGAAGTTCAACTTCAAAAACTAAAGTATCTATGCCATGGGCTTTTCGCAAATAGATGATTGCTTTATCAATATTCCCTTTAATTTGATAAAGAAGGCCGATATTGTAAATTACCATTAGTTCATTGGGGTTAATGGCCATAGCTTTTTTAAATTCAAGTTGTGCCTTGTCAAGTTTTCCCATGATACCGAAACAGACCCCGAGGCTGTTGATCAGGTTAATGTCATTGGGT
The DNA here is from genome assembly GCA_023139225.1 of Desulfobacula sp. GTDB lineage: Bacteria > Desulfobacterota > Desulfobacteria > Desulfobacterales > Desulfobacteraceae > Desulfobacula. The sequence continues at coordinate 5,751 of JAGLNZ010000067.1, forward strand.
TCGATTTCAAGCCCTTTTTGATATTCTTTAATCGCCATATCGCATTTGTTTAACTGGTAAAGTCGATCCCCGCTGATATTTAATGAGGTGGCATCAAAATGGATCAGGGTGTCCGGCGCGAAAAAGGCAGCGTGATCTATGGCTTTGAGGGCATTGGCAATGGTTTGGATTTTTGAAAAGTCATGATAGGGAAATGTTGCAATGCCGATAAGAATGTCTGCTTTAAGTGCAGTTGACATTTTATTTTTTAATGAAACAATCAGTTGAGATGCTTTTTCAACACTCTTATAGTCCCAGAATGCAAGGACAAATGAAGTTCCGCTTAAGTTTTCCCAGATACCCCTTTTATTATCCAGAAATGAATTAAAGGTAGCTTCAAAAGTATTTTTTGCTTTTTCCTGAATGGATTCGGATATATTTGATGAAATTTGTATTATAGCGCACAAAAATTTTTTTCCAGGGATTTTTGCTTCTAAAAGTCGTTTTTCAAAGGTTTTAATCTGAATTGTTTTTGTCCAAAGAAGATCACTGAAATACGTTTCAGGCTGTTTAAAGTTGAAATCATCAGAATCGGTTTTCAGAAAATTAATTTCTTTTGAAGATAATTTAATGGTCATTTTTTTACCAGTACTTTGGCTAAGGTTGCTGATATGATTATTTCCTGGCCCTTTTGAATCGTTCTTGGATCCAAAATATATTTATTGTCTTCTATCCTGCCGATGATGGCCGGTGTTGAGCCACGCATGTTGATCTCAAGTTTGGATACCGACATGTTTTTAGGTTGAATGGTGATACACCGGGTCGCAAGATTCAGTTCCGGAAATGATCCCCCTCCCGGCCTTGAATTCATGTCGGCAATATCAATATCTGCAAGGGAGCCTATATCCTTTTTGATGGTTTTGAATAACAGGTCGGCTTTTTTACAAATATCTTTAAAGGGCACGGTCAACATTCTTAAGGTGGGTATTTTTTGAATAGCTTTTTTTTCATCCCTGTAAAGCTTTAATGTGGATTCAAGGGCGGCAAGGGTCATTTTGTCAATTCGTAGGGCCCGGGTTAGAGGATTGCTTTTTATTTGATCGATGGTCTTTTTTTGTCCGACAATGATTCCGGCCTGGGGACCTCCTAAAAGCTTGTCCCCGCTGAAGGTAACAACATCTGCACCGGAACGGACGGAATCTGAAACCGTGGGCTCAAAAGGGAGGCCGTATTTTGAGAAGTCAATCAAGGTTCCGGATCCAAGATCTTCCATGACCGGAATGCTTTTATCCTTCCCCAGTGCGACAAGATCTTTTAAGGCAACGCTTGCCGTAAACCCTTCGATTTTATAATTACTGGCATGAACTTTTAAAAAAAGTCCTGTTTTATCAGAAACGGCATTCTCATAATCCCTGAGGTGGGTCCTGTTTGTAGTGCCGACTTCTTTTAAAATACATCCGCTTTTTATCATTACATCCGGCACCCGAAAAGACCCGCCGATTTCAACCAGCTCGCCTCTGGATACAACAACCTGTGTGTCTTGGGCCATGGTGTTTAAGGCCAGCAAAACAGCACCGGCATTATTGTTCACGACTATAGCGCTCTGGGCACCGGTCAGTTCGCAGATCAGTTCATCAACCGCTTCATAGCGAATCCCGCGTTTGCCTGTTTCAATTTTCAGCTCAAGGTTGGAGTAGGATTGGGCAACCTTTTTTATATTATTCAATGCATCTTCACAAAGAAGAGCCCTGCCCAGATTTGTATGGAGAACCACGCCGGTGGCATTAATGACATTAACAAGTCTGGGAGAGATTTTTTCTTTTGCAAGGATTTGTGCTTTTAAAAGGATGGTTTCATCGGATGTTCCGGTTTCAATATCCGCCAGAATATCTTTTCTTATACTGTCAAGGGCGGATCTTATAGAATCAAGAATCACACTTCGGGGAATATCAAGGAATCGATCCTCCTTTTTTGCAAGCGTTAGAAGATGATCAACACCCGGCAAATTTTTCAGGCTTTCATGCTTGTCCGAATGTGTCATTTTTTTTGCCTTTGTATATTGAATATATCATCATTATTGATGGCGCTGATGGGAATGGCATCAACCAGTTCAGGAAGGTCCGCCATTGTAAAGCCAAGATGATCAAGAGCCTTTTCAAAGCTTTTTGTCTGCATTTTTTCAAGATCAAATCCTGCATTAAACTTTTCCATTAAAAGATCTGCAAGATAGACGGTGTAAACTATGTCTTTGTTTCCTTTTGTTTTTTCCGGGGTGTGATGCAGTTGAATAACCTCTGATAACCCATCTGAAAAATTCCATTTTTTGGCCAGAAGAGCACCTGCTTCACTATGGGTGATCCCCAGTAATTTTTTTTCAGAATCAATAAAGCTTTCATTTTTTTGACTTAACTTCCTGAAAAAAAGAGGGGAGCTGTCTGCGACATATTGATCCAAAATGACTTTGCCGATATCATGGAGCAGGCCTGCCGTATAGGCTGATTTTGGAGATGATTTGCCTGATTTTTCTGCAATTTTTTCAGCAGTGGATGCCACGCCCACAGCATGGAAAAAAAGCCCGCCTTTACATAGGGAATAGCCTGAAGTCCCGGTTTGATTGTAATAATTGTTAACTGCAGCGGTGATAACCGATTTGATCAGCATATCCTCTCCCATAAGGAGCACGGCATCTTTTAAGGTATCGATTTTCACCATTCCTGCAAAAAGTGCGGAATTGCATAACTTTAAAGTTTGTCCGGAAAGAACCTGGTCTTTGGCAAGCTCATCGGTGATGTCCGTAATGTGGTGTTGGGATGACTGAACCATCCTGAATATTTTCAAGGCAGTCTGGGGAATAGGCTTTAATTGATCAATTGTGCTAAGAACATTTTCCAGAGACGGAGCAGTAAAATCGCCTTGTGATTTACAAGTGTCTTCCCAGGCAGGATTGATACAGGTTTCGCCTGTATCCATATTCAATTCAAGGGTGCATGTAAAAAAACCACCGGTTTCTGATTTAATCGTTTTAATCCCACAGGCCTCAAACATGGATACGACAATATCGGTGGATCTTCCGCCAATATCAAGATTCATATCCTGCTGGCTTACAGGTCCCACAAGTGCACCACCGGCAATACTGGCCTTTAAATTTTGGGTTCTTGCTCCTAACTTTTTCAGTTCATTGATAAGCATGGGAACACCGGTGGAGGCATATTTTTCAGGAAAGTCCACACTGGTGACAGAAGGAGGTTCGGGCAGCAGAATATGGATCATGCCGCCGATTTTTGTTGACTTGTCATACAGAGCAACGCCAAGGCAGGTTCCAAGATAAGCTTGAAATATACTATTTTGTGCTTTGCCGACTTTAAATTGACCGGCTGCAATATGTTCAGTTCTCTGATAATTCATTCTTTATTATTGTTACAATAACATCCTTATGTGAAAATAGTATTAGATATCATTAATTATCCAAATGTTTCAACCATTATCTTAAGGTGTTGATGCGGATTTGATGAATGATGAAAGCCTTTTTGCAGCCGTTTTATTAATATTTATCCAGTCAAGAATTTTTTATTTTAGTCGATACCTGTTAAATACAGATGTATCAATTCCAGGGAGGGGACCCATCATGAAAATATTAGATTCCAATATGGTCTTTTCATCGGATAATCATTTTGGACAAATGGATTTGTCATTAAATGAAAAAACTGAAACAAAAATTATCAGACAGTCTGGTAAAGTTTTAAGGGACACCCAAAATCTTCCACAGGTTCTAGTAGACAGGGTAAGCATTGCTCAAAAAGAAACGTTTGAATATCAATCCAATTATTGGACTGATATATCAGGCAAATCATCTGTAAAATCTATGGAGTCGGGTGATACGATTGAGTATGAACAGCAATTTGCAATGGAAAAGCTGATTGGCGGTATCATAAATAAAGATGTAGTCATTAACAGCATTCAAAGAAAAGAGGATATCCATCTTTCAGAAGAGAAAAATGCGGAATCCAATGTTTCTGACAGGATAAGCAATTCTGTTCAAACCCGTTTGGCCCAGGGATGGGAAATGTCCGTCAGACAGACAGACATTCATTTTGAAGAAGAAAAGGTTGGGTTTGTATCCTCCGGAGAGGTGACAACCGAAGATGGAAGGATTATCAATTTCTCCCTTGATTACTCCCTTAACAGGACATTTTTATCCAGAACCGAGCATGAAACCATTGTCCAAAGGTGGCAGGAGAGGATTAATTTAATCGATCCTTTAGTGATAAATCTTGATGGAAAGGCACCACAGCTTTGTGATGCCACATTTGAATTTGATTTAGATGGTGACGGAAAGACGGAAAACATCAGTTTTGTAAGCTCTGGAGCCGGGTTTCTCGCTTTTGATAAAAACAATGACAATATCATAAATAATGGATCGGAACTTTTCGGGCCCGGTACCGGGAATGGATTTGAAGAGCTGGCTGCCTTTGATGAGGATCAAAATAACTGGATTGACGAAAATGATGCCATATTTTCAAAATTATCTGTATGGACAAAGGATGAAGCCGGCAAGGAGATGCTTATTTCACTCAAGGATGCCGGCATTGGTGCCATTGCATTGGATTATGCCGCCACATTGTTTAATATGACGGAATCTGACAATAAGTTGCAGGGTCAGCTAAAAAGTACAGGCATGTTTCTTTTTGAGAACGGGAATGTGGGGTCTATTCACCAGATTGATCTTGCGGCACAGACACCGGGTAAAATAGATAAAGAGGCGGCAAAGCTTTCTTTAGATAACATGCAGGAACCATTGATGAATGATCCGGAGGTTCTTTTTCCGGCAGCAGTGGCGGAGGACTCATTGCCCAAAGATGGTCCCAATCCTTTGCAGGATCTTCTTGAGAAAATAGAAAAATTAAAAGAAGAGATGGAACGCCTGTTTGAAAAAATGAATCCTGCATCAAATCAGAATAGATTCAGGCGGTCAAAACAACGCAATTATATCGGTTTGAATCCGGATACTTCGGCCCTGTTATTTGGTTATAAAGGCCCGATCCGCACACGAAGCCGATACGCATAAATGAATATTATATTTTAAGATTCTTTATAAAGTGCCAATACTCCCGATCTTGCAAGCTTTTTAATGCCAAAGGGTTCGACCAGGCCAAGAAGTTCATCAATGGTATCTTCGTTACCGGTTACTTCAAAAATACAATATTGTTGACCTTCATCCATTATTCGGCCTGCAAAGTTTGTGATAATCTGCTTTATTTTATTTTTATTTTCAGGCGTTGTTTTAACACAAATAAGTGCCATTTCACGTTTTACAGCCTTTTGACCCGTCATGTCCCGCAGCTTGATGACATTGACAAGGCGCTTAATCTGTTTCATGCATTGTTCAAGCTTAAGCGGATCGGCTTTTGTTGTAATGGTGATTCTGGACATTTTCGGATTGGCTGTGGGTGCACCGCAGATGGTTTCAATATTATAGCCTCGTCCGGCAAAAAGCCCTGTGATTCTGGCTGTTACACCGGGTTCATTTTCTACCAGCATTGTAAGTATGTGTTTGTCCTGATCCATAATATTTAATAGCATTCCCTTATATTCATGGTTATAAATAATTTTTGTTACTACTCTTCAAAGTTGGTAATAATCTTGTTCTTTCCGGCTCTTTTTGCTTTATACAGGCAGTTGTCCGCATCCGCCACAAGATCTTCAGGAGAAGATGTCTCAGGAAACGAAGACACACCGCCACTGATGGTCTGATATATCCTGTGCTTGGAAATCGGTTTTGTACTGCAGAATCGTTTGATCTTTTCACTGTTTTTTACTGCAGCGGCAAGGGTTGTGTCAGGATAGATGATGCAGAATTCTTCACCGCCATACCGGCAGGGGATGGCATTACCCCGGACATTATCAATAATCATTGAAGCAATTTCTTTTAATACGGCATCTCCCGTGTCATGGCCGTACCTGTCGTTTACCTGCTTAAAATTGTCCAGATCGATCATCAGGAAAGAAAGGCTTGTATTATTGGATTGGGCCTTTGCAGTTTCATCTTTTAATGCCTTGTCAAAATAGCGTCGGTTCATAAGACCCGTCAGCTTGTCTTTATAGGCCAGGGATTCTAAAATCCTGTTTTTCTGAACCAGTTCATCCTGCAGTTTTTTCAATTTGATATGGTTTTCTATTCTTGCTTTTACTTCGTCCCGGCCAAAGGGCTTGATGATAAATTCAGTGGCCCCGAATTGAAAGCACTGAAACATGATATCTCTGTCTGTTTCATTTGCAACGGCAATGATGACAGGTGAGTCGCTTCTCAGAAGATTTCTTACATGCATGCAGACATTGAGCTTATCTTTATTTTCCGAAAGATCTAAAATAATAATGTCCGGGGTAGTGACACAAAGATATGTTTCAAGTTCATCAAGGCTGCTGCAGATATTGATACTGGAGTTTAAAAAATTCAATGTTTTTGTCAAAATAGAGCTTAGGGTATTGTCTTTGCTTAAAATGACCGTTGTTCCTGTAGAATGGGTATTCTCTTTAACAGACACGGATTCTATGATAGCCGCAAGCGCAGGCTGTGACACCGGTTTTTCAAGAAAATCAATGGCACCGGCCCTGAATCCTTTTCTAAATTGAGATTCATCAATAGTGCCGGAGACAACAATTGTCGGAATGTTTTTGATCCCCGGTTCTTTGGATAGTTTTTTACAGAATTCAAAGCCATCCATTACCGGCATTTCCACATCAACAAGAATCAGGTCCGGCAGAATATCAGAAGCAGTTTTTAATCCCTGGTAACCGTCGGAAGCTGTCTTAACATCAAACTTTAATGCTTTTAAATAGGATGCAAGGGTATTTCTGACAGCCTTGCTGTCATCAATCACAAGTGCCAGGGGAGTCTGTCTTGTTAGCTGCGGGTGAGAATGATAGGCTTTTTGCAGGGTTCGTTTAAGTCCTTGCTGGTCAAATGGTTTAATCAATATGGAGTCAATATCTCTTAAATCCCATTCTGATCGAACATTTTCCTGCTGCATGGATGTGGACACAATAAAAACAGCATTGGAAAGATCAGGGTCTGATTTTATGCTCTGGACAATTTGGGGGCCGTCCTGGAATTTGGGGAAACACGGACAGACAATCAGTTTGAACCCGCCCTGCTTAGTAAGCCGGTTGATATCTGAAATAGTTGAATGAAACAGGCTGACATTAAAATCAGAATCATTTAAAAAGGCTTTATAAACCGATGTAAGCGCCTGGGAATCTTCAATGATTGCTGTTTTGATCATAATTTGAATCAGTATCAATCCCTGCCGGATTTGTAAAGCTAAGAATTTGGTGTTTAAGTAATGGTTGACACTGCATATTGTATGTGCCAATTACAATGAACATATTATTTGTTTTCCATTATTCGCTCACGACCAGCCTGAAAAAAGGAGGGCTATCGGATAAAAGGTATGGGGATTAATGAAAATAAAGGATTCACCCTT
>JAGLNZ010000670.1 GCA_023139225.1 Desulfobacula sp.
TTCTTCTTTCCTCAAAACTTGCAATACCTTCAAGGGTATCTTCTGTTTTCATCATGGTTTTAAGAAAATAATTGCTGATCAGATCCACACCCTGGAAAAAACTGGTTCCGATATGGCGTTTTACCGCCCGTTTATTAAGCCTTATAATCAAAGGGCTTGCCATGGTAATCTGCTTGATAGTCTTGTCAACTGCTTCGGCAAAATCATCCACAGATGCCACCTTGGTTACAAATCCAAGGTCTTTGGACTCCTGAGCAGAATAATTCTGGCCGGTGGTAACGATTTCAATGGCTTTGGCAGGGCCTACAAGCTCGGGAAGCCTTAATGCAGCATAGGGTGGGAAAAAGCCAAGTTTAATTTCCGGCTGTCCGAATATGGCTTTTTCAGATGCAATCACGATATCACAGGCAATGGCAACTTCCATGCCGCCGCCTAAACATGCGCCGTTCACGGCGGCAATAACGGGGATATCAATCATGTTGATCAGCTCAAAAATCCGGTTAAATGTTGCCACCATTTCATCGACATTATCCGGGCTGTGGTCTGCCACTTCCACGCCGGCACAAAAACTTCTGCCTTCGCCTGTGATCACCACGCATTTGAGTTCATCATCTGCTGCGATCTTTTCAAGCTGGGCATTGAGTTCATTCATCATGGGGATATTAAGGACGTTGTGCTTGGGCCGATCAAGAATGATCCTTGCAACCTCACCATTATTTTCAATTTTTATAAATTTAGGTTCTGCCATTTTGGCCTCCCGGTTATATATTTTTTATAAAATATGCTTTATCCTTTGATAATCCTCGGCGTAATCATATGATGCTGGGGACAGATGGATTTTGGATTCTGGTATGAAGCACCTGCAAAGGCTTTCAGATAATCACGCAACGCACTCATCTTCACCACTTCATCCACCATACCATATTTTGCACAATAGGCCGGTCTTGAATTATCATAATATTCCTTGGCCAGTTGATTCATTTTTTCAATAATGGGTTCAAGGGGACGTCCGGCATCTTTTTCTTTGACAAGCCTTCTGGAAAAACTTGCTGCGGCGGCTGTTTCACCGTGCATGACATAGATTTCAGTTGTACCTAACCCCAGGGTAAATGCATTGTGACGATTGGCTGTGGGGCCGCCCATGACATAATGGGCTGCTGCGGTTCCCTTTCTCAGGGTGATCAGCATCATTGGCACGTCTGTCTGCTGGATGGAATAGATCAAAGACTGTCCAAGGCCTAGAAGTTCTGCCTTTTCAGCGATATCGCCCACGTCAATACCGGAAGTATCCTGGAACCAGATCACTGGGATTCGATCCCGCCCGCAAAGGGTAATAAATTCATTCATTTTAATCAGGCCCTGGCGGTAAAGCTTGCCGCCGATTCCGCCGTAATCCGCATACTCGGGATAATCTTCTCCCAGCCATCCCTGGTTGTTGCCGATCATCCCCACAAGATAACCGTCCATTTTCACAAGAGCCGTATAAATCTCGGGTCCGTAGTCCGGTCGAAATTCCATGTGTTCGCTGCCGTCAACAAGGCGGGCGATGATTTCTTTAAAATTATAAATCTGTTTCTGGTTATGGGGTATAAGACGGTAGAGATCTTCTGCCGGGAACCTTGGCGCTTTTGGTTCGGCAACTCTGAAGAATTTGGGATTATAGGCCGGCATATC
>JAGLNZ010000671.1 GCA_023139225.1 Desulfobacula sp.
TCCTTAATGAATTCTCCCCTGCTTGAATCTTTGAAAGCAAAGGATTATGAAGTCATTTTAATGGTAGACCCCATTGATGAATGGGTCACCCAGTCACTGCCCGAGTATAAGGAAACTAAACTCAAGAGTGCGGAGAAAGGCGATCTTGATCTTGAAAAAGTGGATGATGAAAAGAAAAATGAATATTCAGCCCTTTTGTCCTTTCTTAAAGGCAAGCTTGAAAAAAAGGTCAAGGATGTGGTTGTATCCAACCGGCTTAAAGATTCTGTCTCCTGCCTGTCCGGTGATGACTATGGCATGAGTGCTTACATGGAAAAAATCATGAAAGCCTCGGGTCAGAAAACACCGGATCAGAAACGGGTGATGGAAGTCAATGTGAATCATCCTGTCATGGACAAGATGAAGGAAATATTTGAGTCCGATACCACCAACCCGGTTTTAAAGGATTATAGTGATCTTTTGTTTGACATTGCTGTCATCAGTGAAGGCGGCAAGCTGGATAATCCTTCAAGATTTTCCAAGCAACTGGGAGACCTCATGACCCAGGCAATATGATCATTTTTCTTGAAACCCTTGGATGTTCAAGGAACCAGGTTGACAGCGAAATCATGCTGGGAAAACTTGTGGTAGCGGGTCACAGGACAACCAATGACCCTTTAAGCGCCCAGGTGATCATTGTTAATACCTGCGGATTTATATCAACAGCCTCTGATGAGGCTGTTGATGTTATTTTGGGGATGGCAAAATTCAAGGAAACAGGAATTTGTGAAAAACTTATCATCACAGGATGCCTTACCCAGCGGTATAAAGACGATGATAGTCTTGTGTCCACGCTGCCTGAGGTGGATGCGTTTTTAGGCACTTGTGCATGTGAGCAGATTGTGGAAGCCGTCGAGAATAAAGAAATTAAAACCTTAACCCTTTTTCCTGATCCCAATAAAAGAGCCTTCCAGAATCCTTTGGAACAAAGAAAGCTGATCACGGATTTTTATGCCTATATCAAGGTATCGGAAGGGTGTAACCGAAAGTGCACCTATTGTATTATTCCCAAGCTTCGCGGTATCCAGCGGTCAAGACCAAAGGATGATATCTGCAAAGAAGCTAAAATCCTTGTTTCCAAAGGCGTTAAAGAGATTATCCTGACGGCTGAAAATACTACGGATTACGGCACGGATTTTCATGATGATGAGACAGGGTTTGAACATGTTCTCACATCTTTGGCAGAAACTCTGAACAAGGAGCATGTCTGGATTCGGTTTTTATATACCCATCCAAAAACTTTAAGAGAGCCGGTTATTAAGGCGGTAAAGAATTATAAAAATACCTGTTCTTACTATGATGTTCCCATCCAGCATGCCTCTTCGAACATATTGAAAAAAATGGGGCGCCCTTATACCAGTGAAGATCTTTACCTGCTTTTTAAAACCATCAGGAAAATTGACCCGCAAGCCTCTTTAAGAACAACCCTTATTGTGGGGTTCCCCGGGGAGTCTGAAAAGGATTTTGAACTATTGATGAAGTTTATTAAGGATATCAGGTTTGATCACCTGGGTGTATTCATCTATTCGGATTCCGAGGATCTTAAATCACATCTTATCAAAAGTCATGTCCCCCAGGAAATTGCAGAAAAAAGGCATGACATGATCATGGCAGCCCAGGCAAAAATTTCAGAAACACTGAATGAAAAATATGTGGGCACAACCCATGAAGTCCTTGTTGAAGAAAATCCTGAACAGGGTGTATACATTGGCAGGACCATGTTCCAGGCCCCGGAGGTGGACGGAGTTACATTTATTTATTCAGATGGGCTTGAAATCGGCACCTTTATTAATGTAAGAATTACAGATGCGTTTGAATATGATATTGCAGGAGTGATTGCATGATAAAAGGGTTAAAACAAAGAATCATTGAAAAGGCGGCACTTGATCTTAAAAAGATTGAAATAGCCCTTGAACATAATTTGAATCCTAACTTGGACCTTGTCAAAGAGATTGCCTCCCACCTTCTTTTCAGTGGCGGGAAACGGCTAAGACCACTTTTGATGGTTCACAGTGCCAGACTTTGCAATTACAATAATGAATTTGAAATTCAGTTTTCCACCATTTTTGAATATCTCCATGCTGCCACCCTTTTACATGATGATGTTGTGGATGATTCGGATATCAGGCGTGGCAGAAAAGCGGCCCACACAAAATGGTCGGCCCCCAAAGTTGTGCTGACAGGAGATTTTCTCATGGCCAGAGCCCTTGATATTGCTGCGAAAACAAAAGAACCGGATATCATTTCAGTCATCGCAAAAATTACCCAGGACATGACCCAGGGAGAAATAGATCAGCTGGCAAAAAAAGGAAAACTTGATCTTTCTGAAGAAGAATACCTTGAAATCATTGAAAGAAAGACAGCTGTTTTGATCCAGGGAGCCTGCCAGAGTGGTGCCATCCTTGCAAAGGCACAAAAAGAAAAACAAGATGCACTTAATCAATTCGGGTTTCACTTAGGGATGGCCTTTCAGATGGCTGATGATCTCTTGGATTATACTGCAAGTGCCAAAGAGCTTGGGAAAAATCCAGGTGCTGATATGCGGGAGGGAAAGCTCACCCTGCCACTGATCCACAGCCTTGCCAATGCATCCCTTGAGGATAAAGAGTGGATGGAGGATGCCATAAAGGCACCTCAGTTCGACCCGGATCAATTTGAAAAATTAAAAGAAAAATTATATGCATATAAGGGAATCGAATATACCCGGAAAAGAGCTCGGGATCATGTAAAAAGAGCAAAGGCATACCTGGATAATTTTGAAGACTGCCAGTCCAAACAGCTTTTGTGTCTGATTGCAGATTATTCCATTGAAAGAAAGGT
>JAGLNZ010000672.1 GCA_023139225.1 Desulfobacula sp.
GATGTAAATGATGTCAGCCAGTCAATTTCCCAGGTATCATCTAATTCAACCCGTATTGCTCAAAGCTCTGAACAGCTTTCCAAGCTTGCACAAGATCTTCATGAGATGGTGGATCACTTTACAATAGAATAAAATTTTTTATATCAATGGATTTTTAAATCTATGGAAAACATTAAAGTTTTAAAAGGATTTAAAACAATACTTGCCGGGATGCCGGACATGAGTGTCATTCAGATACCGGAGCCTGAAACTATAGCCGTGTCTGCCCTGGATATCCCTTATATCCGCCCCAAACTTCTGGTAAAGCAAAAAGATCCTGTAAAAACAGGTACCCCTCTGTTTAGTGACAAGAGAAACAAAAATATCCGTTATGTGTCTCCGGGTACCGGAATTGTCCAGCAAATCATTTTCGGGGAGCGAAGACGCTTAAAAGAGATCGTAATTGTCCTATCTAAAAATAGGGATAAAAAAGACGACTTCATCCAGTTTGAACCTATATCTTCAGACAGTATTGATACAATTCCCAGATTAAAAATCATAAAACAACTGCAGGAAGGCGGGCTTTGGCAGTCTTTTCGACAATTCCCGTCAAAGGATACGGCCGACGAAAACCACGAACCTCCCATGATCATTGTTTCTTTAAATAGCAACGATCCTTTTTCCCCCCACCCCGGGGTGGTGCTTGAAAATGAAACTGAATTTTTTGAATTTGGGATTAAAGTATTAAAACAATTTTCAAAACGCATTATTGTCACCTCAAGACAGGGAAACCTAAAAAAACTAAATAAAATTAAAAATTTTGTCACCCATACGGTTCCCGACTTCTATCCTGCATGGGATCCGGGTGTTGTCCTTTATCATTTAAAAAAATCCCGGAATGAAAATCACTCCTGGTGCATTTCGGCAGAACATCTTGTACTTGTTGCAAAATTTCTTTTAACCGGCAGGTATCCCGTAAAAAGAGTGGTAACCGTTACAAGGTCAAATGATAAAAAGCCCCATATCATTACCCGTCAGGGCGCACCGGTCAAAAATCTTGTGGGAAGCATGGATAACAACAGCCTCATCACCACGGGCCGGTTTAACGGCCGCCTTGTTGATCCGAAATCCCATATGGGATTTTTTGAAAACACTTTAACCATTATTAATGACAATCAAAAAGAGGAATTATTCGGGTTTATTCAACCAGGGTTTTCAAAACCCACTGTCTCCAGAACATTTTTATCCTGCCTGACCAAAGGCCCCAAACATCTTGACTGCAACATTCATGGAGAAGAAAGGGCCTGTATTAATTGCGGCTATTGCACCAATATCTGTCCCAATGACCTTGCGCCCAATTTTGTCATGAAGGCCCTGCTAAGCGATGATATTGAGGATGCCTTAAGCTATGGCCTCCTGGATTGCTGTGGATGCGGCCTGTGTTCGTATGCCTGCCCGTCAAAAATCGAACTGACAAAATTATTGTCCCATGGAATGGATGCTCATTACAAAGATAAAGAATAGGTTATGAATCCTTTAAAAAAAATACTAGATTCAAGTGAGAAACATTTTTCAGGTTCAGGAAAATTCAACAGACTGGCTCCTCTTTTTGATGCAACAAAAACCTTTCTTTTTTTCCCGTCGCCAAAAACCAAGCATACCCCGTTTGTCAGGGACAATCTTGACCTGAAGCGGTTTATGAGTTTTGTTCTCATTTCCCTTCTGCCCGTTCTGATATTTGGTATTTATAATACAGGTTTTCAGGCAGGACTTGCCCAGGGGGAATCCTATACTTTTTTCCGGGCTTTTGGGACAGGGTTGCGATATGTATTGCCCATCATCATTGTTTCTTATGTGGTGGGATTTTTATGGGAGATTATATTTGCCGTTATCCGCAAACATAAAATCAGTGAAGGATTCCTGGTCACAGGGCTTTTATTTCCCTTGACCCTGCCGGCAACCATTCCCTTATGGCAGGTGGCCTTAGGGATTTCATTCGGTGTCGTCATCGGCAAAGAAGTATTTGGGG
>JAGLNZ010000673.1 GCA_023139225.1 Desulfobacula sp.
CTGGGCTGGGTGCAAAAATATGAGAATGGACCGGTATATGGAATTGAATTGGAATTGATGGCCTTATTGTCAAGGCTGGTGGTTGATTTTCCAAAATTGTTGGAAAAAGGGGCTGCCCTGGTGCTGATGGATGGAAACGGTGATTTTATGCATCAGTCCGGAAAATGGGTGGCAGATCCCAAAGAGAAACCCGTGGCAATTGTTTCCATATCAACTCTGCTGCCCCACTGGCAAATCGCTGTTTTTATCGATGAAAAAGATTTTGGAGCAACCCGGGGTTTTTTAATTGTCTCTGTGATTTTATTGGGTATTTTTATCGCTGCCATTATATCGGGGGGTATTCTTTTGACCCGTGAGACCCTTCAAAATATGAAAGATGCCAGGCAAAAAACTTCCTTTGTCTCTTCAGTATCCCATGAACTGAAAACACCTTTGACCAGTATCAGAATGTATGCAGAGCTTTTATTGTCAAAAAGAATTAAAGATAAAAATAAAACACAGACCTATCTTTCGGTCATTGTTAATGAAAGTGGCCGCTTAACAAGGCTGATCAATAATGTGCTTGATTTTGGAAAACTTGAACAGGGCAAAAAGAAATACCGATTCACAACCTTTGAAATGGATGAGTTGTTGGAGCAGATGATTCATGCCCACAGCATCAGAATAGAGAACCAGGGAATTAAAATCATACAAGAGGTTGAAAAAGGGGATTATAAAGTAAAAACTGACCCGGATGCCATAGAGCAGGTGATTCTGAATCTTATTGACAATGCCTTAAAGTATGCCGGTAAAGGGAAATTTATCAAATTTGTTCTGGAAAAGGATGATTCCTTTATTATTTTAAAAATCTGTGATGATGGACCTGGTATTCCAAAAGCACAAAGAGAAGCGGTTTTTGAAAAATTTTACAGGGTGGATAATTCCCTAACCTCACAGCAGCCGGGATCAGGTCTGGGATTGAGCATTGCACGACAGATCCTGAAAGACCTTAAAGGTGATCTTTTCTTTGAGCCCATGCCGAAAAACGGCAGCTGTTTTACAATAAGGATAAAAAACCATGAATCGCATTAAAATTCTTGTGGCGGAAGATGATGTGAATATCAGGATGGGGCTGGTAGACACCCTTGAAAGTGAAGAATACCGGGTAATTGAAGCTAAAGATGGAAAAGAAGCAATACTTTTTTTTAAAAATGATTCTTTTGATCTGGTTCTTCTGGATATTATGATGCCTGAAAAAAGCGGCTATGATGTCTGCCGCGATATTCGGGCAATCAATGAAGATGTCCCCATTATCATGCTGACAGCCAAAGGGGATGAAATCGATAAGGTGGTAGGGCTTAAGCTGGGGGCGGATGACTATATTACAAAGCCCTTTGGCGTTCATGAACTTCTTGCAAGGATAGCAGCCGTGCTTCGAAGATCAAAAAGGCAGATCAGGCAAGAGCTTATTCATGACACCTTCATGTTTGGTGAATTTGAAGTAAACCCTAAAACCTATAAGCTGTCCAAAACGGGCAGGAACATTGATCTTTCAGAAAGAGAACTTAAGCTGATCCGGCATTTTTACGATCATGCGGGAGAAGTTTTAAGCCGGGATAATATTTTAAATGCCATCTGGGGGATTGATTATCTTGGTACAACCCGGACCCTTGACCAGCATATTGCACAGCTGCGAAAAAAAATAGAAGCCGATCCTTCCA
>JAGLNZ010000674.1 GCA_023139225.1 Desulfobacula sp.
AAAGCACCTTTGAGCCATAATTTGAGTGTTGGAGCGGGCATGGTTAGACATTCTCAAGAGAGCCGTCACTAAAATGCGGCAGTTTCTGCTTAGCCATCCAGTCCGCAAAATATTAAAACCTAATAACCAAAAAACTAAGTCTATATTTTAAGCTCTATTCCATGAATTTTTTGTATTACGTCTCTCCATTGGCCCAAAGGACTTTTTTTATCAAATGCAAATTTTATTGCACCTGATCTGCTCCATTTTTCTCGAAGCCTTGGCCATGCTTTCAAATAGTATTCAATCCGCTCATTTTGATCAATATTTCTATTTCTTAACCTCTCAGGCAAATAAATTTGATAGGTTCGCATTAAACACATTGCTGTGCGTAGATATCTTCTGGCAATTCCAAAATCTGCATGTTGCTTCTGAGCATTTCTTCTTTTATGATCCAGCATTAAATCTTTTGGACCATGTATACCTATGCGACATGCTGATTGAACTACATAGTCCTTCAAAATTCGATTACAACGTTTTCTAACTTTCCCTACCTGTGTTTTACCTTGAACCCCTCCAGTTTGCTTGACGGTTGGAATAATACCGGCATATGAGACTAAATTACTTAATTATTTTTGTTTATATGGATCTCCAATCTCTGCACAAACTCCTGCAGCAAGGACAATTCCGATCCCCTTGATGCTGGTTAAAAAAGCTCCTTGGGTTTGGGCTAAATTATAAGCAATTTCCGTATATAATTGTTGAATGCTTTCTTGCAAACAGGTAAAGAGTTTGATTTGTTGTTTCAATGAAATTTGTAAAGTTGCAATATGTTGTTCTGGCGGTTTAAGAGCCTGGGCAGCTAACTTCTGAAGCTTTTCAACGCAACGATCGGGTCTTTGTACCCCCTGGCGGCTAAGTAATTTGGTTAATGTAGGACCTTGGCGCCGGTGAATTTGAGGTGCACTGAATCGATCTTCCATTAATAATAAGGAACATTTTGAAAATGGAGCAATTCCACTCTTATTCTCGTTTAAAAAACCAGGAAAAATCCGATCCACAGTGGTATGAATTCTATTTTTCATTCCGGTTGCCATGTTAACAAGTTTACGTCTTTGCCGGACAAGCGTCCGTAAATCCAAATAAATACCCGATTGAGCAGGAGAACAGTTCCCTCTACAACTAAGAAGCATTTTGCTGATCCCCAATAAATCCAAACTATCAGTGCTGGCCTGCATATTTTCACGATAGGTTTTTGCATCATGGGCATTTACTCCTGCAACCAGCCACTTGTCTGAACGTAAAGCAATGATAAAATTATCAGCATAAGATCCACAATCTTCACCGCCAAATAAAACATGCTGAAGACTGATTCCATGATGACGACAAGATTTTGTGACTTGGTCAACAAGATATCGTTTACCATCCAATGAATTTTTTATTGAGAATGGTTTGCGGAGAATTTTCCCATTACCATTGCAGAACAAGACCATATGATCTTTTTTTGCGTAATCCATTGGAACACACATCATTTTGGATCTGTTCTCTGCCATTTCAAACAAGGTAAGGATTTCTTGACTTTGGTTCTGAAAAATGTTTTTCTTTTTCATAGTGAAGCTCCTTATAAACATTTCACTGCTTTATTGCAGATGAATCTTTAAAACATACCACTATTTTAGATGGTACATTGTATTTATGGGGAGCTTCACCCCTTTTTGAAAAAAAATGAAACTATTTACCCCAGAATAATTGAGCCATGAATGTGTGTGAGTGAGATTGAAAAACTCTCACACATTCACAACATCAATTATTCTGAAAGGTACCAGATTATGTTACAAGTTAGAAATTTCACTTACCAGGGCATGAAGATCATCAAGATCGATATCACGCCCGGCAGCCCCTGAACTGGTAAAGAACAAACCATGCTCTGGATTTTCACGATATAGCTCTAATCCATTTCCTATAAGCTCCTTTGACTTTTCAATATCATCCAGAGGAAGACCAAGGCCAAGGCCTTTTGTATCTTGCCCCAGACGCCAGAGTTCAGATGTCAATGGAAGGTCTTTATTTAAAGAAGGGCCCAAAATATACATATCCATATTAAGCTTTGCCAGCTCAGATACAGTTTCCGGCTGATAATCTTCTATATAGAGTCCTGTGGGTATATTATAGTAGGATGCTATGTTCTTAAGTGTATTGTAAAACCGTCGATGGCTTGTTTCAATCTTTGCCAAAGACAAAGATGCTCCCTCCATAAATATAAGTGCATCTGGTTTTGTTTCGCAACATGCCTCGGTCATCTGCACCATCAATTGCTTGATTTCATTGATATTCAAGTTAGCCTTTTCAAGGCTAAGCTGTGCCGCCAGTGTGTATGGGCCGGTTAAAGAAGTCAGGCAGGTTATGTTTTGCCGGCATACGCTGAATGATCTTTTTGACACTTCTAAAGCAAGTTTCATAGGAGGACTTTTTTGCGGTTCTTCATTGAACTCTCCTGTCATTGGAAGCAATACAGGATTGTCATTCTCCCAAGAAACGTTGCAACCGCATGCCATGGCTGCAAGGTTTGAATCAAAACCTGTCACTATACCATCAAACCCGAACAACTGAGTTGCTTTAACAAGACTGTTTGCCCATAAAGAAGGATCTTGCGTCAACGTTTCCATTGATTCATCTTCGATCCGTGACAACAGATCTCCGATAAAGGGTATGAAAACGGGTCGGGACAATGGCTCATTATTTAAAAAGCCGTTAAAAAGTTCCCTTCCTGACTGCATATCATCCCTCCTGCCGTTTTTGCAAAGCATCAAGATCCAGTTGAATATCATGGGTAATGGGGTGACCAGGAGGTAGATATTCATTTTCTATCATGATACCGCATTTTGGGCAGTAAAACTCCACAAGACGGCAGTAGTCGGCATCCGGACTAAAACTATAGGCTTGGCCTTCAACAATGGGAGGATGAACCTGTTCAAATGGTTTTTGTGCAACCAGGCAGCCCTTTTTGTAATTTTCGTTGGCATCGATCAAATAGTGTCCGCAACGCTGACAAACCCATTTTTCATCTTTTAGGTCAACTTCCAGGTATTCAGTAATTCGAATTTTCATGATTATGATACCTCCTCTAAAATCATATTATTATACTTATCCACTGTCAGCTCCCATTCCATAGGAATCAGAAGACTTGTCTGCTCTGATTCCACAAGACCGGGACCAGAAATCTGGTGGCCATTGGTTAAAAGAGATCTATCAAAAACAGGTATTTCCAAAGCGTCCCGACCAGTTTGCAAAAAGACATTTCTATGACCTTTTTTTGCAACACTTGCATTATGCAATGCTGATTCTACTTCTTTAATTTCATAATGGGGGACCTTTGCTTTAACCAGAAGACTTACCATGGTGAGTACCATATTTTTTGAATCCTCTGCACTTGATATGTTTAGAAGTTTTCGGGCAGTTTCAACGGCGTTTTGCACCTGTTCAGGGGTTTTATAAAAATCATAATCAACTGTAAATTTAACTTCATGATCCTGGCCTTCAATTTTTATAAATAATTCCAATCCAAACTCTACCTCTTCTATTGAAAAGCCTTCTCCTCGCATATCCCTTCTTGCTTCTTTTTCCATAGCTAAAACTGATTCTTTTATTTTAAAAAAATCAGCATCCCCGTTAAACAAAATATCTGTTCTGGATGAATAAAAATGTCCTACATCCATATTTGATGAAGAAAATGCTGAAAAAACTGCTGAGAAAGGTGTGATAACAATTTTTTTCAAACCGGCGATTTTAGCGATATCACAACAATGGGCAGCACCTGCCCCTCCGTAGACCACCAGCATTGGATTGTCATCTTCTTTTAGACTGTCTTTGAGATTACCGACTTCCGTTCCCATGGCCTGATCAACACTTGATTTTATTTTGTGTGCAGCCTCTTCTATGGATATACCCATTGGCAAGGCTATTTTTTGCTCAATTGCATCTTTTGCTTTTTCATAATTAAGAGCCATGGTCCCACCTAGAAAATAGTGAGGGTCTAAAATACCAAGCACTAAATCAGCATCCGTAACAGTGGGTTCAAAACCGCCAAAATCAAAACATACCGGGCCTGGTAGTGCTCCAGCAGATTGTGGTCCTACTTGAAGTTTGCCTTCATTCACACTTGCAATTGATCCTCCCCCTGCTCCGATGGCATTAATAACCATCATGGGAACATTTATGGAAAAACTTTCCACATCTGGCATCAGTGTGTAGCTTTCCTGACCATTATTTACAAAACCAATATCACAGGATGTTCCTCCCAT
>JAGLNZ010000675.1 GCA_023139225.1 Desulfobacula sp.
GGCCTTGAAATGGAAGACTCAGACCTTGAGGTTGATGATGATTTTTCGTTTAAAGAGGATGAATTTGAAATTGATGAAGATAGCGAATCTCAAAATCTTGAATTGGAAGAAAGTCATTTGGATTTTGAAGATGCCGAAGAAGAAGATTTAGATGAAATTGAATTTGAAACCATTGAAGACGACGAGCCTGCTTCTTTTGGTATTGAAGACAGCGAACCTGACTTGGAAACCCAAGATGAAATAGATTTGAAGGCCACGGATTCCCAGGCTTCGGATGAAAGTTTTGAAGATGATTCACTAGCCGATGAAGATGAATTTGAGCTGGAGTTTGATATTAACGATGATTCTGAAAATAAAACTTCAGACATCCTTGATGATGAAATAAACGAGCTTCCCCTTGAAATAGAAACCGAACCTGATAAAGAGGAGGATGATGTCCTTTCTCCTGAAGAAAGTAAGACAGAAGAAAATGAACCGCCCATTATAACACCGGAAGATGATTTTTCCGAATACGATGAAGTCTTAGAACAGGAAACTGAACCAGAGGACGATTCTCTTGAAGAAGAAACAATAGAAATAGATGATACCGTAGAAGAAAAAAAAGCCTTGATCAAAAAACCGGCACACGTTTCAGGCACAACCCCACGATCCAGAAGAAGAAAAAGAAAGCCTCTTATCGGGGCACCTGTTCTCGTGCTGCTGCTGATCTGCCTTTTGGTTGTTGGAGCTTATATTGCCAGTATCATGACCGGATATAAAATACCGTACCTGTCTGACGTTAAAATCCCTTTTATTGAACAATACCTTAAGAAACCTGCCCCTGAAACATCAGAGGCCAAGCCTGTTCCCAATCAAAAAAGCGTGAACGGCAGATTTGTTACCAACTCAACTGCCGGCACTCTGTTTGTCATTACCGGAAGGGTGGAAAATCCTTCAAATATTGCTTACAGCCATATAGAAATTTTAGGGGCGCTGATCACAAAGGGCAAGGAGGAAGCAAAAACAAAAAATGCCTTTTGCGGGAATATCATAACAGAAGAGATGCTCAAAACTGGAAATATTTCAGACATTAATAAGTTTCTTGGAGTAAAGACAGGAAGCCATAACTCAAATGTCAATATAAAACCAGGAGCCAGTATTCCCTTTATGGTTGTATTCTCAGATCTTCCTGAAAAATTACAGAACTTTACTGTTAAAGTCACCAAATTCGATAAAACAAAAAATAATTGACAATTGAAGCCCGTCTATGATATTCTTTTTGGGTTTTTTGGCGACGTAGCTCAGTTGGTTAGAGCATGCGGCTCATATCCGCAGGGTCCGGAGTTCAAATCTCTGCGTCGCTACCATAAAATATTAAAGGCCTTGATTTTCAAGGCCTTTTGTTATTTCTGAAACCTCATGATTATAAATTTTGTACCAGTGGTACAAAGTAGTGGTACAAATGGCCATGAGAAACAGGAGGCATGGGCACAAACAGTCAACCACCCAACAGCCATACAATAGGTAAGACATGGGGATATCTTAAAAAAATTGCTTTGCACCAGAATTTATTGTACGCTAATTCCATTCGTTGAAGGTAGTGACGAAATCACAAGCTAACAGGAGGAAAAATGTATAAAATTGAAAAAAAGGATTATGGTTACAAACTTACATTTGACGGTTTTATCAAAGGCGAGGAAATGAAACTTTGGGTTGATGAATCAAAAAAAATTCTTGCTGGAGCACCCAAAGAATTCGGTATTTTTGCAGATATGCGAACATTAAAGCCATTACCTACAGACGCGCAACCACTTATGCAAGAAGGACAAATGTCATACAAAAAAAAAGGAATGGTCCGTTCTGTTGTAATTCTCAATAACGCCGTGACCAAGATGCAATTTCAACGGATTGCAAAAGAGACCGGTATTTATGAATGGGAACGATATGTTGACGCCTCAGCTATAAATGATTGGGAAAAGGTTGGAATTGATTGGATTAGTAAAGGAATTGACCCTGATAAATAGAATTTAATACCTAACCGGCCGCTCTGACGGGCGCCGGTTAGCTTGAACGCTATAATTATATATTGAGACGGCATTGTAAGCCATTCTTTCAGAGTAATTTTTATAATATATGATCCTAAGCTGAACAAACCACCTCGACAAAGCATTCCAGAACACCTTGTAAATTATCTCCCGTGACACTGATACAATCAAGATTATTATCTAATCTTGTATTTCATCAGGTTCCGCCCAGATGATATGATCTTTATTTACAAAGAGAGTTTCATGCTTGGTCGATGTGTCGGAATCAACTTGATAGGAAGTAGCTGCAAAAACGACCAAAAAAGGTTCTTTATCACTTGCCACAAGATCACTGAGCCTGCTATATCGAGGGGCTCGGTTAAGGTTTATCTGCCCGTTTAACTGAGTGCCGTCAATGAGTTTAATCTTAATGGCCCTGCTATCAACATTTTTGTATGGAACATTTATATCCATCGTAACCTCCTTTTTTTTATAGTGTTTGACCGGCATACTTTAGAAGGTACTCTGATAGAAACAGAATATCGAATATAATGAAAGTTTTCAATCGAAAAATATCAGATTCAACGATAGAGATGACACAAAGGTAGGCGCATTTGTTGAACACTCATCATTATATTCTTTATTTTAGGCGATGGGGCGGTTGTATTGATTTCACCGCTTCATGTATATTTTTCCATTTCGCCCAAAAAATGACTTTGGATTGTTATGATATTTTGCTTTAAAGCCATTGTTGTCACAGTTGTGTTTACACAATTTCCAGGCACAAAAAAAGCAGAGCCTGTTCATACAGACCCTGCTCTTTTTATCAAAAATTAGAAATAGTGCGTTTTAGGCTGTTAAGCAGTTTTTCTCCTGCTGATTCCTGCAAGGCCTAAAAGACCGAATCCAAAGAGAACCATTGTTGCAGGTTCAGGGACCGGCGAGGAACTCGACGTTACGATCTGGAATTCATCAATTTTGCTCATATCAAAATTAAAATAACTTGAAGGCTCATAGGTTATATGCAAAGAATTATCTGTCCACGATAGAATAGGTGTGCCAGGTATCATCCCGATCTCATTAATGGTCACTCCCGTAATTACCTCTCCTGTAATACTGAACTCAATGTTATCTATCCATACTTCAAACTTTTCAATTCCACCTATTGTAATTGGTATTATTTCAAGGGTATAATTAGCAGAATTAAAATCCATATCCGCTTGCGCATGCTGCCTGAACCATCCGTCGTAAATGATATTATCGGCATTTGTGAGTTCAGGACCAGATGTGATATCAACTCCTGTACTTCCCCAATATTCTGAATGTCCCCAACCAGTGGTTCGACTATAAAAATCACCTTTAATTATACTTGCAATAGCAATATTACCAATGCTTAAGAAAAGTAATATAGCTAATAGTTGCACAATCAACCTATTTTTCATTTATACCTCCAAATTAAAAATATTAAATATAAATTACGCCAAATACCATGAACACTTGCATCAATCGCTATATGATGCAGGAATTATACCAGAATTATTTAGCACTATAAAGCATCATTGTAAACAAGGTTTTACACCCAATAGGCTTTATTTAAAAAAGTGAAATTAGGAAAAAAATGTAGCAAACTATGAAGTATTTGTAACAAAAAATAGGGCTTTGTCTGGATATTT
>JAGLNZ010000676.1 GCA_023139225.1 Desulfobacula sp.
CAAGTGCTTCCACCAGGATATCCACGTTTTCTTCTGAATCATCAACAATAAGTACATTACATTGGGATAAATCAGTCATTTTCACCTCCCTATTCATCCTCACAGGCCACAAACGACAGGGTAAACAACGTTCCTTTTTTACTTGAGCTCACCGTGATTGTCCCTTTATGGGGATCCATGATTTGTTTAACGAGGAAAAGACCCAGGCCCGTGCCTTCCGCTTTGGTGGAAAAACATTCATCAAATATTCGGGGCATAATTTCTTGGGGGATACCGGGACCATTATCCTGTATTGAGAACAGGACAGTCCCGTGCTTATGCCACATGCATATGGTTATTTTTTGTTTTTCCTGGTCTTCTATGGCCTGACAGGCATTGATAAAAAGGTTGAAGAACACCCGTTTCAATTGATAGTCTCTGCATTTGACTAAGGGAAGACCGCCTGGAATATTACGTTCAAGTTCTCCTTTATATTGCCTGGCATACATATCCAAAGGTTGAAGCAATGACGGCAGAGACTGGGCAAAGGCTTTTTCCTCAATATTACGAAGGTAATTGGTATACCCTTTGCAAATTTTACTACCCAGCATGGCATTTTTACGGATCAAATTAAGGTTTGCCTCAATTTCATCCCACTCAGCCAGGTCATCAGGGACAAGATCTCTGATAAAAAATTCAGGGGAAAGAATCATAGTTAAAATATTATTTATATCATGGGCCAATCCCCCGGCCTCAATACAGATATCAGCCTTTTGTTTCAGGATTTCAGCCTCATGCTGCAAAAGAGAAATGCTATTCTTAAGCTGGTCACGCTGTTTTTTTAACTTAAGGTGGGTAGATATCCGGGCCTTAACAATCGGCGGAGAGAAAGGTTTAGAAATATAATCCACCGCTCCCAGTTGAAACCCTTTTGTTTCGTCTTGTTCTTCTCCTTTAACGGTAACAAAAATAACAGGGACATCCCGGCCATTTTCTTTCTCTTTCAACCGTTTACAGACTTCATAGCCGTCCATACCGGGCATCATAATATCCAGCAAGATAAGGTCCGGTATTTCCTGTGCAATGTTTTCCAGAGCAGATTTACCATCAGTCGCAACACTGACGTCATAGCCTGCACCTAAGGTTTCAAGCAGAAGATCAATATCGGATTCCGTATCATCCACGATTAAAATTGTACTTTTTTGTAGATCAGTCATCTAAAGACCTCCGATTTTTAATTTTTGATATAAGTACGGTCATAATTTTTTCAGCATCCTTGAATTTATAGCTGCCGATCAATTGATTTAGCTCCTCAATTTCCTGCCCGTATTGGTCAGGCCAGACATAGGCTGTTATTTTTGCCAAAATTTCTTTACTCTGTTTGGGTTTTAGCGTTTTGACAAAAGGTTCTAATGCTATAATCAGTTCTAAAAGTTCTTGACGGGTACCCTGTTTTTTATGATCCGGTTTCTTTTTATCCGCTTCTTCTATTTCTTTAATCAAAGGCTGTAACCCGGTCATTATTGTTAAAAGGATAGCGTTAAAATCCGTCAGTAAAGCTTCAGTCTGTTCAGCATTGTTTTGCCTGATGACCTCCTCCAGCTTTGCAACTGCTTGATGCAGATCCTGGGCGCCGATATTCCCTGCCACCCCTTTGATTGTGTGGAGCAACCGTTTTGCAAGGTTCATCTCTTTTTTAATCAGTGCATCACGGATCTGAGTGGTCACATGCTGGTAATCTCGGTGAAATTTGAAAAGAAGCTCCCTGTACAGCCTGATATTTCCACCAACACGATAAAGGCCGTCTTTGGTTGAGATACCCGGTAGAACAGGGATACTAATTTGAGCTTCCTGATTTTCAGGGGTGATGGATTGAGGACCCCTCTTTTTTGTGATCTTCCGGTCACCAGAATTGATCCATTTGATCAATGTGCGGTAAATCTCGTCCGGATCTAAGGGTTTGGTGATGTGATCGTTCATTCCAACCTTTATGGATTTTTCCTTATCTCCGGCCATGGCATGGGCTGTCATGGCAACTATGGGAAGTGTATCAATAGTCTTTCCATCCATTACCCGAATTTTTTTTGTGGCTTCAAGACCATCCATTTCCGGCATTTGAATATCCATAAATATCAGATCAAAATCCTCTTTGGCTGCTGCCCGGAC
Source organism: Desulfobacula sp. (assembly GCA_023139225.1). Taxonomy (GTDB): domain Bacteria; phylum Desulfobacterota; class Desulfobacteria; order Desulfobacterales; family Desulfobacteraceae; genus Desulfobacula. The sequence continues at coordinate 2,146 of JAGLNZ010000676.1, forward strand.
ACCTTCCAGGCCGTTATTGGCCAATGTAACGGCAATGCCCACTTTTTCCAGCAGCTCTGTTGCCACCTGCTGGTTAATTTCATTATCTTCCACCAGAAGTACTTTAGCACCGCTGATTTTTTGAAAGGCTTCAATTTCAGCATGCCCTCTCCTGAATACACGGTTTTTTTTGCTTACTTCATAGCCGAAACATTCCATAATCGTATCGAAAAGCACCGAACTGCTCACTGGCTTGACCAAAAAGTCTGCCAGTCCGATATTTTTAGCCTGCTGCATAATCTCTTCTCTGTCATAGGCACTTACCATCAGTATTTGGGGAATGAGGGAGAGCCTGGAGCTGGCCTTAATCCGGATGGAAGTTTCAATGCCGTTCATGCCGGGCATTTTCCAATCAACGAGTACAAGTTTATACGGATCATGGTCTGGTGCATTTTCCAACACCTCAAGCGCCTCTTTCCCGCTGCCCACTGCAGTTGCACGGCAGGTAAAGGATTCCAGATGACTGGTAAGTATATCTCTTGCAGTGGGGCTGTCATCTATAACCAGGGCTTTCAAACCGTGAATACCCATGGCCGGCAAAACCTTTTCAACTCCCTTGTGTCCCGTCTGGCATCCAAAGACAGCTGTAAAGAAAAAAGTGCTTCCATGGCCAGGCTCACTCTCAACCCAGATCTTTCCGTTCATCATCTCCACTAAGTGCTTACAAATGACCAGGCCCAGTCCGGAGCCGCCGTATTTGCGGGTGGTAGAGTCGTCTGCCTGGCTGAACGACTCAAAAAGCCTGCCCATCTGTTCCCGGGTCAGGCCGATACCCGTATCCTGAACAGAAATCTGCAGGGTTATTTTTTCGTTTTTATCAGACAACACTTTGGCAGAAATGATAATGTCACCGCTATCCGTGAATTTTATAGCATTATTGACAAAATTAATCAGGATCTGGCGCAATCTTAAAGGATCACCGATCAAGTGGTTCGGAACCTTGGGAGAAATTTTAAAATGGACTTCCAGTCCCTTTTCTTCTGCTTTAAAACTTACAATATTGGCAAGGCTATTAAAAACATCATCAAAGGAGAAATCAATATATTCCATATCAAGCTTGCCTGCTTCTATTTTTGAGAAATCAAGAATATCATTAAGCAGAGAAAGTAACATTTCTGCTGAGTGATAAGCGGTATCCGCAAAATTCCTCTGCTCAGAGGAGAGCTCGGTATCTCTAAGCAAGTCAGTCATCCCCAACACACCATTCATTGGAGTACGTATTTCATGACTCATATTTGC
>JAGLNZ010000677.1 GCA_023139225.1 Desulfobacula sp.
TTTTTGGACAATGGAATCAAACTCTTTTTCAATACTCCAAGCTTCCTTGGCCAAGAGCTGTTTTGTCTTTTTTACAAACAGGGCAATGCTCTTTTTGATCTCGTTATCTGACTTGGTTATATGATCTTTAAGTATCCCGACGACCCTTTCCGGCCTTTTCTTGATCATTCCAAAAGCAGCAGCAAGGTTTATTTCAATATTTGACCCGGCATATGCTTCCTGGTTCAGGGCAATATCCTGAATAAAGAAAAATGAAATTTTAGATAGATCGGATATTTCCCTGTAAATATGCCCCATCAGGTTTGGATGCTTTTTCCGTACGATTTCAATCACCTTGATCAAGGGAAGTTTTCCTGAAACAATAAGCGCTTTAAATGCATGAAATGCCTCGTCATCATCACTTTTTCCCAGCAGTTTCAATATCGGGTAAAAAATCTCCGGATATCTTCCCAATGAAGAGTTCTCTACAATTTTATAGATGGTCCTTCTAACCCGGATATCGGTTTCCATTGTCAGGATATCGGTCAACAGATCAGGGGAAATTTTCGGGACCATCATGGCCAGAGCCTTAAGCCCCCTTATCCTTATTCCTGGAGATTCGGAGTGGACATACCCTGAAATAATCTGATCAGGATTTCTTAAACCGGGAGGAATGTTGTATAAAAAGGGATCAACATCCTTTTCTGCATCAAATAGCCCGGCATAGAATTTTATAACCGCATCCTTTTTTTTTATCGACCGGACGATCTGTTTGAATGATCTGCCGTACTTCAACCTCAGTTCCGGTCCGGCCTGCAGATATTCCCGGATAAATTCCAGACGCTGTGAATCAGGGACGGTAAGAACAATTTTTTCCATGGCCGTAAGACTGATCCGCCTCATACAAACAAGCTTAAAGACAAAGTGCACACCCTTACCTTTAAATCCAAGCAGGGTTTTTAAAATATAACCCTGCTCTTCAAAGGAAAGCCCGGGTTTGATCCGGGAAAAAATCCGGCTGCAGACATGTGCCGAATCTTTCATGCCTTTAAGCCATTGACCCTTATCAGACGGGTCTTTTAAACGTAGGCTAATCCTGGTTTGAATGTGCTTCAAGGTTTTACGGGCCTGGGTTCTGACGGAAAAATGATATGAATCAATGCCTTTGAGCACAGGCTGAATGGCCATATCAGGGCTCAAAGCCTGTGATGCCCTTATAAAATCTACTTTTTCATCTTTGGAAATCTTATCCCAGTGCGCTGCAAAATTATTGATATCAATATCATTTGTTGAAGAACCCATTATGAATAAGTGTTTCCTGTTGTTTTTGCTTCCAGATAACCATATCTGAAGGGAAGGGTGACCTTTTACCTCTGTATTAAATGCTTCGTTCCAGGTTAATAACGGTTTTTGAGGGGCTGAATTTATTCGCACCAAAGTAAAGCATCATTTGGCTATCATTCTTGTCAACCAGGGTGTTGATCTTTTGAATCCCTAAATCTTTTAAATGTTCTACAAATTCATTCATTAACTTCTCGCCAATACCCTGACGCTGGTAAGCAGGGTCAACACCAACCGTATCGACGGCTGCGCCTTCCCTGGAGATACCATACTCTCCTATATAGAGTTCTCCCATTATAAATCCCACCACTGTTCGATTTTCACTTTCTGCAACAAGAGAGGTGGGTATATATTCTCCGGTTCTAAAAAGTTTTTCAAATTTTTGCTCATAATACTCCGGCCGGGAAATATTCAGCACTTTTTCATCAATCCGGACCACAGCCTCGAAATCTTCATCTTCCATCAGTCTGATTTTAATGCTGTTCTTATTCATGGGACCTCCTTTTTCTTCAAGGGTAGGTTTAGTTAGTAGTATAAGGAATTGGGGCGTGCATGTAAATATATAAATGCACGCCCGATATCTTGAAATCATGATCAATTATCCGGTATAAATATTTTTTTCTTCACTTCCCTTTAATGATCAGCACACATGTATTTTCAAGACACCGGATCAGTTTGGTGCAAGGATCACCCAGAACAAACTCCTCAGCCTTGGACATTCTTTTTCTGCCTAGCACAACCATGTGATAGTCCCCTTTTCCAAACTGGTCGATCAGTCCGTCCGCAACCGTAGGATATGGGGTTTCGATGAGTTTGAAAAAGACCTGTTCTTCCTTATAGCCATTGATGATCAGGTGTTTCTTTGTTTCCTTTAGGATATCTGTAAACCGCTCAATCTGCTGGGCCGTATAATCTTTTCCCAGCAGCTGTTCGCTATTTGTAGCCTTTCTGAATACGTGCACCAGCGTGATGGTCAGATTTTCTTTTTTAAAAGGCATGGCGATAAACCGGTTCAATACCTCCCTGAAAATTACGGAATCGCTAATCCCTATAAAAACATTTGTTTTCAAAGCCACCCCCTTTTTATCAAGAAAACGCCTGCAGGCATC
>JAGLNZ010000678.1 GCA_023139225.1 Desulfobacula sp.
ATTCCGGGACCATCATGGATGGAATATTTTTGAATTTTAAAAACAGACTGATTTTCAAGCATTTAAATTCTTTTCCATCAAATCATTGAATTTGGCCACATGCTCTTGAGCAATCCTGCGTGCTGCAACCGGATCTTTTTGTTCTATTGCTGCCGTGATGTCACATAAATCCTTAAAATTTTCATTGAGCAATGCCTCACTGAAGGGAAGGTATTGATGAAAATAAATCTGGATATTGTCATGGACTGTGACAAGATTTGCCTCTAACAGGGGATTTTTAGCGATCCGGGCCAGACTTTGGTGAAACCCGGCATCCATTTTGTGAAATTCTTTCCAGTCTGATGGTTTTGTTTTTATGTGGGTTTTGGCCTCACGTAAAATACTTTTTAAGTTTTTGATATCCTCTTTATTTGCCATTTTTGCTGCCTGCTCTGAAATATGGCCTTCCATCATTTTCCTGAATTCCGCCAGATGATAAAGCGACACTTTCTGCTGACGGATAAGAATGGCCACATTATCACTCATTGGCTTTGTATTTGCCGCCTGGACTCTTGCGCCGCCTTTCACGCCTGTTTTGATGGTTATCAACCCCTTTTGTTCCAGCACCCTTAACGCTTCGCGGATGGTTCCCCGGCTGGTATCAAACATTTCCTTGAGCTTCATTTCCGACGGCAGCTTTTCCCCCTCTTTGATACTCCCGTCACATATGGCCGTTTGAATTTCCTCAACCACATGCTGGTATGATTTCAGCGGTTTCATCTTTTTGAATTGGATATTCATCTGGTTTTTCCTGGTATAAAAGCCTTTGATTTTTTTAATCAACAAATTGTCTAACAGTTTAATCGTTCGATATTAATCCGTCAAGTATAAAAGAGCCCTTACCTGGTCCAGTTCGTTTTCTGAAAATACCCTGATTCCGCTTTTTGTCAAAAGTGCAGTGGTCACGCCAAAGCCAGGGATAAGGGTTGAATCAAAATGCCCGTTATAAATATGATGGACTCCGCAGGAGGGACTTTTTTCTTTTAATATGGCCATCTCAATATTATATTTTTTTACCTTACTGAGTGCATATTCAGCTCCCTTGATAAAGGGAAGCGTTACGTCGCAACCCTTAATATCTATTACTTTTGCCCTTCCTTCTAAAACGTCCAGGCCGTTTCCACCCAGGATTTGGGCCGGAAGCCTCGGGGTTTCCAATCCGCCTGAAACTTCAGGGCAGGCTGTTTCTAACATCCCTTTTCGATTCCATTTGCTCAATAATTTATCCGTTAACGGCACATGCTTACCATCATATCTGACTATATCCCCGGCAAGACAGCCACTTATTAAAATTTTTTTCATATCGGAAGTATATAAAATTATTCTGAATTTGTAAAAATAATCATTGACACATATAAAATTTCATGCAATGAATTAGTATTCATTTTTAACAAACAGAGGTATGGCAGAGGTATTTTTTAATTTATGATATATAATATTTTTAATAACTTTCTATTTTTATTGATCAAAACACATAGATATCATGATATTTCAACTTGTTCCAAAAGAAATATTATCTGTTTTATCTCAATGAGCATCAATTCATTATCTGGTAAGCAAAAGTTTATAATTAATTAAATTTTGTAATATAAATAGCAGGAGGGTTTTATAAATGACACAAGTAATTAGTGACCGCAGGGATATTGACTTTGTAATCCATGAGCAGCTTGAAGCTGAAAATCTTTCAAAGCTTCATGAAGATTTTGCTGATTTCAATAAAAAAACAATCAACCTTGTCATTTCAGAAGCAAAAAACTTTGCCGTCAAAGAATTATTGCCGACCAACAAGGAAGGTGACGAGCAGGGTTGTACTCTTGAAAACGGCAAGGTCACCACCCCGGAGTCTTTTAAAAGGCTCTATAAAATATTTAATGAGGGGGAGTGGCTGGCAATAACCGAAGATCCGGAATGGGGCGGTCAAGGGATGCCAAGAACAATTGCCTCTGGTGTTGCTGAATATTTCAATGGTGCAAATTACCCTTTCATGATGTATCCGGGGTTAACCCAGGGGGCCGGCCACCTGGTGGAAAAATTCGGCACCCAGGAGCAAAAAGAAACCTATCTCAAAAATATGTTTACCGGAAAATGGACCGGCACCATGCTTTTGACCGAACCCGGCGCAGGCTCTGATGTCGGCGCCCTGACAACCAAAGCCGTCAAAAATGATGATGGCACTTTTTCAATTACCGGTGAAAAAATATTTATTTCAGGCGGTGATCATGATCTGGCAGAAAACATTATCCACCCGGTTCTTGCAAGAATAGAAGGGGCACCTGAGGGCACAAAAGGAATTTCTCTTTTTCTCGTTCCGAAATACCTTGTGAATAAAGATGGAACACTGGGTGAGTTTAATGATGTGATCTGTACAGGGATAGAGCATAAAATGGGTATCCATGGGAACAGCACCTGCTCCCTTTCCCTTGGTTCCAAGGGTAATTGTATCGGAACCCTTCTTGGCGAAGAAAACAAAGGGATGAAAGCCATGTTCCTGATGATGAACGAAGCAAGATGTCTTGTGGGATTTCAGGGATTTGCGTGTGCTACAGCCGCTTATATGTATGCTCTTGATTATGCAAAAAATAGAATACAAGGCAAAGATTTACTTGAATTCATGAACCCGGATGCCAAATCCGTTTCCATCATGAGACACCCGGATGTCAGAAGGCAGTTGATGATGATGAAGGTAATGGTCGAAGGCATGCGATCCCTGCTTTATTTTGTTCAGTATTCTTCTGACATGGCTCATCACGCACCCACCCGGGAAGAAAAAGAAAGATACCAGGGATTTGTTGAAGTATTGACCCCAATTGCCAAAGGATATGTAACCGACCGATCTTTTGAAATTTGCAGCCAGAGCATGCAGGTATACGGCGGATATGGCTTTATCGAAGAATATCCTGTGGCGCAGCTTCTCAGGGATTGCAGGATCACAATGATTTATGAAGGTACAAACGGTATTCAGGCCATGGATCTTCTGGGAAGAAAACTGGGCTTAAACAAAGGTAAACACATCATGGATTTGTTTGGTGAAATGCAGAAAGCCGTTGCTGCCGCCAAAGCCTTAACCAGACTTGAAAAAATGGCTGCCAAAGTCGAAGAAGCCATGAACAAACTTGCAGAAGTCGCTATTCATATGGGTCAGACCGCCATGTCTGAAAAAGCATTGAATGCATTTGCCAATGCTCATCCTTTCCAGGATGCAACCGGGGATATCACCATGGCATGGATGCTGCTCTGGAGAGCCACCATTGCTGCCCAAAAACTTGAAAAAGCCAAAAAGAAAGACAAACCTTTTTATGAAGGAATAATCAAATCCCTGCAGTTTTACGTGGAGACTCAGCTTCCCGTAACACTGGGCAGATTCAATGCACTGATGAATACCAGCAGTGCTGCGGTAGATATTGATGATAACATGTTCCCAATCTAAACAGATACTAATTTAAATTATCCTGCTGTACAAACGGGTTGCCTTGGATTTTAAGGCAATCCGTTTGTTTTTTTTATTATCCGGGCCTATTCTCATTCATTTTCAAAGATGTTATAGTCTTTTTTCCCTGTGTGATTAAATACCGGGATTAAAAAACTTTGGATGGAAAAAGTAAGATGGAAAATTTTAAAGCCAATGGACTGCCCCTGTTGATCGGAAGCCTTCCCATGCGCAGCCACAAAGAAGCAACAAGACTTGTTCTTGAGCACACACCCGATATTCCGCTCTGGGTACAACTGCCTCTTTACAGGGAAGAAGGCATGATCAACCAGTTCCTTCCCGGGCTTCCCGGGTTTACCGATGAAATTGAAAAAAACTTTCTTGATACATCAAGGCCTGAATTTGATGAGGAATTTATTGCCTTTTTTGAGGAATACCTATCTGTATCAGAATCCGGAGCAGATGTCGGGACTTCAAGGTTTGCCCTGTCAGGCGCAAGAGGAAAAGGTTTTTTTGAGTTTTTAAAACAGGTTGATGAAAAAACTACACCTTTT
>JAGLNZ010000679.1 GCA_023139225.1 Desulfobacula sp.
TTGTTAACACCCATTCAAAAAGAGCATGAGGGGTGTCATCCCCATGTTTTTGCCTTAATGCTGGAAAAAACTTATTTGTCTTGTGAATTTCTGGTAAGAATTAAAAAAAATATAAAATGCGATTGTATGGATTATGCAACAAGACAGCAGCGTGATTGGCTCATTGACCAGGCTGATGCAATTCTTGAAAAACTTGATATTCGCATTTAATAATAGTCTAGGAAACCCAAATGCTTAAAATTATTCCTCTTGGCGGGCTTGGCGAAATCGGCCTTAATATGATGGTGGTTGAATATGGTGATGTCATGTTCATTATTGATGCAGGGCTTATGTTCCCTGAAGAATATATGCTGGGTGTGGATATTGTTATTCCGGCCATGGATTATATAAGGGAAAATCGTCACAAGGTTCAGGCCATTATTATCACTCACGCCCATGAGGATCATATCGGGGCTTTGCCATATCTTTTAAAAGAAATCAGACTCCCTGTATATGGCACGGCTTTTACCTTGAAGATTGTTAGAAATAAGCTGATTGAGTTTGAACTCAATCAATATATTGATTTAAACCTTGTCAATCCGGGGGAAACCCTTTCAATAGAACCCTTTGAAATAGAATTTATCCGTGTCTGTCACAGCACTATTGACGGTGTCGGGCTAGCCATCAAAACCCCTGAAGGGGTCGTTGTTCATACCGGTGATTTCAAGATCAGCCATAATTCAGACAAAATGAAGACCACGGATATTTCAAGCTTTGCAAGGTTTGGTGAGAAAGGAGTTCTGGCATTGTTGTCAGATTCCACCAACGTTGAGGTCAAAGGGTATACAATATCTGAACAGGAAGTGGCAAGAAACCTTGAAAAATTAATTACTGCTGCCACAGGCAGGGTGATTGTTGCCCTGTTTGCCTCAAATGTTTTCAGGATACAACTATTAATTGATATAGCTGTCCGCACTCATCGAAAGGTTATTATCAACGGCCGGAGCATGGAGCAGATTGTTGCTGCGGCCACTGAACTCGGGTACATTAAGTATCCTGTCCATACCATACTGAATATAAAACAGATAGGGACATTCAGGGATGACCAGGTTATCGTCATCACCACGGGAAGCCAGGGGGAGCCAATGTCAGCCCTGGTAAGGATGGCCTCGGGTATACACAAGCATATTAAGATTAAAAAAGGTGACAGTGTAATCTTGTCGTCCAAAGATATCCCGGGAAATGAAAAAGCCATTGCCAACATTATCAATAAGCTGTACCGCAGGGGTGCGGATGTCGTGTATTCAAAAATTGCACAGATTCATACCTCGGGTCATGCCCATCAGGAAGAGCTTAAATTGATGCTGAATTTGACCAAACCCGAATATTTTATTCCCATTCACGGGGAATACCGTCATTTAGTGGTTCATGCAAGACTCGCAGAAAAACTGGGTATGCCCAGGGAGAATGTTATTGTTGCCGAAGATGGCAAGGTCATTGCCTTTGACAAGGATGGCGGCAGGATAGACGGCAGTGTTCATACCGGTAGAATTCTTGTGGACGGTAAAGGTATCGGTGATGTGGGAAGAAGTGTTTTAAAGGAGAGGCGCGAACTTTCCGAAGGCGGGCTTGTTGTTGTCACCATGGTCATTGATGAGGAAACAGGCGTTGTCCTTTATGGCCCGGAACTGATTTCAAAAGGATTTGTCTTTGATTCTGCCACAGGATACCTGGTAGATGATGCCCAGTGTGTTATCCTTGAAATTGTTGAAGAGATAGATCCCGGTCTTGAATCCCGTGTAGAATTGATTAGAAAAAAATTGAAAAAGGCTTTGAAACAATATTTTGCTTTTACCATAGGCCGAAGACCCTTAATTGTACCGGTGATTATTGAAGTATGAAAAAAGAACT
>JAGLNZ010000068.1 GCA_023139225.1 Desulfobacula sp.
GAAAAAGCACGACGCATTAAAGCCATATCAGAGTTGAAAATCATGGAAAAAGAAATTATTTTTTTTGAGATGGAAAGGGGTTCATTTCCTTTAAATCTTGCTCAAATCGGTTTGGATACGCTTAGAGACCCCTGGGGAAATCCTTATCAATATTTACCTGTTCAGGGTGCTAAAATAGGGAAATTACGCAAGGATCATGCTTTGGTTCCGGTAAATACCGATTTTGATTTATACAGTGTGGGACCGGATGGTAAGAGCCTGGGGCCGTTTACGGCCAAAGCCAGTCGAGATGATATTGTTAGAGCTAATAACGGTCAATATGTCGGACCTGTTTCCGGTTATTGAGTGAGGAGAATATGATGAAAATAGACCGTTCTTTTTTACGCAGCAAAGTAGCCAGAAGGATTTTTATTTTATTTATTTTGTGCGCCTTGATTCCTATTGCCGCTTTAACTTTATTATCTTATACCCAGGTGTCGCAACAATTAAAGAAACAGTGTATGGGACGGCTTTATAATTCTGCCAAATCCCATGGGATGTCAATCTATGAAAGGTTGTTGTTTCTTGAAACTAATCTTAACCTCATCGGTTCCACAACGTTTAAAGATACAAACAGATTATCTATTTTAAATCCGGAAAAGATTCTTGGTGACCATGAAACAAAACGATTCACTGCATTGGCCCTGATAAAAAAAACCGGTGAAATAAACCAGCTATATGGTGAGCTCAAAGATTTTTCCATGGAGCTTTTAAATAAGTCCATAAAAATTGATAATGAGAAAACAACAATCATATTTCAGGATAATCATAATCTCCCTTCAACAGTTTACATGGTGATTAAGCTGGATCACAATAGTTTGAAATCAGACAGGCTGTTAGGACAGGTTGAAACATCATACTTATGGGGGATAGGGTATAAAAATATGCTGCCACCCATGACGGACCTGTGTCTTGTTGACCAGTTCAGGAAAGTCTTGGTAAGTTCTTTTCCTGTGTCGGATGCTTTATTGCACCGGGTTATGATGAAAAATGATGAAAATCAAACCAGTTTTTTCCAATATAATGTAGGGGATCAAGGTTTTTATGTCAGCTCTTGGCCTTTATTCATTAAATCCGGATTCAACGGCCCGAATCTCAGTGTTGTTTTAAGACGGTCTGAAGCTGATGTGATGAGTCCCATTGCAGATTTTAAAAAAATATTTCCTCTTGTGGTACTTTTATCAATCTGGATAGTGTTGCTATTAAGTATTTTTCATATTCGCAAAAGTCTTGTTCCACTGGAAAAATTAAAACAAGGAACTAAACGAGTCGCACAAAATGATTTTAAAAGCCGGGTGACCGTTAAAAGCAATGATGAATTTGAAGATCTTGCAGATTCTTTTAATCTTATGTCCCAGCAGCTTGGCAGGCACTTTGAAGCGTTAACAACAAGGTCTGAGATTGACAGAGCCATTCTTTCATCATTGAGCGTAAAAAAGATTGTAAACACGGCTTTGAAAAGGATATATCAGTTTTTTTCCTGCGATTCCATAAGTGTAAGTCTTGTTATTGATAAAAAGCCATCTACGTATCATAGTTATATTTTAACTGATATCAGGGTTAGAAAAACGCAGGAGCAATTTTTTAATATTACCAGTGAAGATGAACAGATCCTTACTAAAAATTCAAAATATTTACTAGTTGATTTAAAGGAAGGCAGACCCGGTTATCTTGCTCAAACTGCAACGGAAAACATGAAATCATTTCTGGTATTACCTCTTTTCCTTAATAGCATTTTAAAAGGGTCGATTGCCCTTGGATTTAAGAATGATACAAACTTTTCTCAAGATGATTTGAACCATGCCCGCCAGATAGCGGATCAAGTGACGGTTGCCCTTTCCAACTCATCTCTGGTTGAGGAATTGGAAAAACTTAATCTGGGAACACTTGAAGCGTTGGCAAGGACTGTTGATGCAAAATCCACATGGACAGCAGGCCATTCTGAAAGGGTGACAAGCTTGTCTGTAAAAATTGCTAAAATATTAGGGCTGGATCAAAAACAAATAGATACCTTGCAGCGTGGCGCTTTTTTGCATGATATCGGCAAAATAGGAACTCCGCTTACCATACTTGATAAGCCGGGCAGGCTTACAGATGAAGAATATGAAATAATTAAAGAACATCCTGTGATTGGTGCACGAATTCTTGAACCGATCGAGGCATATGCCGATGTTTTGCCGATTGTGCTGCAGCATCATGAACAGTATAATGGCAAAGGCTATCCCCATGGTCTCGCCGGTGAAGATATCGCGTTAAGCGCCAGAATACTGGCTGTGGCAGATGTTTATGACGCCGTCGTATCGGATAGACCCTATCGCCACGGCTGGATTGAAGAAAAGGCGGTTAAAATGATAACTCAAGAAGCGGGCACACATTTTGATCCCAAAGTCGTTGATGCCTTTCTGGCAGCAATTTCATGAGGGAAAAGGAAAATTATTAATTTAAAGCGATAATGAATAAAATAGTTTTACTTTTTAATGCTATGGAATCTTTCTATGGAAAAAAAATTAAGTTATGACGCATTGGAGCGTAGAATAAAAGAGTTAGAACAGACGGTTTCCAGCCATGACAGCGAATACCAGGCCCGAAAATATCTTTCCATTGCAAGAGTCTTGTTTGTGGCCCTTGACACTAAAGGCAACATCACACTCATTAATGAATGCGGGTTGGAAACACTTGGTTATCAAAAAAAAGAGCTTGCTGGTAAAAACTGGTTTAAAACCTGCCTGCCAAAACGGTTTCAGGAAGATGTTTTAACGGTTTATCATCAATTGATGGCAGGTGAAATTGAACCGGTTGAATATTATGAGAATCCGATTTTAAAAAAAAATGGCGAAGAACGTATTATTGCGTGGCATAATGCTATCTTGAAAGATTCAAACGGTGATATTGTCGGATCCTTAAGTTCAGGAAATGACATCACCGAACAAAAACAGATCGAACAAGCGCTTCGAGACAGTGAGGAAAAATATCGAAATATTCTGGAAGACATTGAAGACAGTTATCTGGAAGTAGACCTAGAGGGGAATTTTAAATTATATAACCGGTCTTTTTGCAAGATGCTGGGGTGCACAAAAGAGGAATTAATCGGGAAAAACAACCTTGAATTTTTGGATGAAAAAAATACTGAAAAAGTTTTCAAAATTTTCAATGATATCTATAAGACCGGGAAACCCGCTATAGGAGTGACATGGGAATTTACAAGGACAGATGGAACAATAAGACATTGCGAAGTTTCCATATCGTTGATTGTGGATGAAAAAAATCAGCCTGTAGGATTTCGAGGGTTTGGCAGGGATATTACGGATCGAAAAAAATCCGAGGCAGCACTAAAACAGGCCAAAGAGGAATGGGAACAGACCTTTGATGCAGTACAGGACCTGATCATGATTATCGATAACCATCACAGGATTGTAAGAGCAAACAAACCAATGGCCGAGGCAGTGGACATGAGCCCCGAAGAGATGGTCGGAAAACCCTGCTATGAAATCGTCCACGGAATAGACAAGCCTTTGGAATTGTGCCCCCATAGTTTATTACTCAAAGATCACAAGTTTCATTCTATTGAAGTTCGTGAGGAACGGATAAAAGGTGACTTTGTGGTTGAGGTCAGCCCCATCATACTTCCAAAAGGCGGACTGAAAGGCAGTGTCCATGTCGCGCACGACATTACCCAGCGCAAAGAGGCCGAGGAAATTCTGGCCCGGAATGAAAGCCGCTTCCGCGATATTTCCCTGAGTATGGCTGACTGGATATGGGAGGTGGACATAGATGGAAGATATATTTTTTCCGCAGGAAACTCAAAAAAGGTCCTGGGATATGAAGATGCTGAACTGCTGGGGAAAACCCCTTTTGATTTCATGCCGGAAGATGAAGTCGAAAGAATACAGAAGCGGTTTATGGAAATTATAGAGGGAAAAAAGCCCATCATTGATTTTAAAAACTGGAATCTGAAAAAGGACGGCAGTCGGGTTTGCCTGTTGACCAATGGGGTACCCGTCTTTGACGGTGATGGAGAGTTTACAGGATATCGTGGGGTTGACAAGGATATTACCAAGTACCTGGAAATAGAAGAAAAGCTGAAACTATCCCTGGAAACCACTGAAAAAATCATTGATAATGCTCCCATCGGCATGGTGATTGTAGGCAAAGATAAAGTGATCCGACTCATCAACAAGGCTGCCCTTGCCATGACCGGGTATGATTCCAAAGAAGAGCTTGTCGGACATGTCTGCCATAAGAGCATCTGCCCTGCCAATATAGGTCAGTGTCCGATAACAGACCTGGGACAGATTATTGACCAGTCCGAGAAAACTGTCATCCGCAAGGACGGCCGGCAGGTGCCGATTTACAAGACAGCTTTGGTCATGGAAATAGAAGGCCGGGATGTGATCATTGAAGCCTTCATGGATATCAGTCCGCTTAAAAAAGTTGAAAATGAACTCCTGGAAAGCAAAGAAAGGCTTCGGACAGTGATGGAAACCATTGTAGACCCGGTGGTGGTATATGATGGGCAGGGGAAGGTGACATACCTGAATCCTGCCTTTACCCGTGTGTTTGGATGGAGTTCAAACGAGCTTCTTGGCGGTTGGATCGATTTTGTGCCGGATGAAGAAATGCCCGGGACAAAAAAAGGAATTGCCAGGGTGCTTAAAGGAGAGGGCCTGTCCGGGTTCGAGACACAGCGAAGAACTAAAAACGGCAGCACGATTGCAGTCCGGATTGGTGCCGCATTGATTTTAGATACCCAAGGCAAGTCCAATGGTATTGTAGTAAATTTCCAGGACATCACCCAGGAAAAACAGGCACAGGATGAACTAAACCAGATGAATCATGAGCTTGAAAAAGCTATTCGGCATGCAAACACGCTGGCCCTGAAGGCTGAAATTGCAAATATCGCCAAAAGTGAGTTTCTTGCCAACATGAGCCATGAAATCCGTACACCTTTAAACGGTGTCATCGGGATGACCGATCTGTTGCTGGATACTAAGCTTACCAATGACCAGCGCCATTATGCCGGTATTATACAAAACAGTGGAGAATCTCTTCTCGCCGTGATCAACGACATCCTTGATTTTTCAAAAATTGAAGCCGGTAAGCTTGAGATGGAAATTATCAACTTTGATTTGCGTTCCATGTTGGATGATTTTGCGTCCACGATGTCTCTACGCATTCAAAAAAAGAACCTGGAGTTTCTCTGCGCGGCATCCCCTGATGTGCCTGCCCTGCTTCGGGGTGATCCCGGACGTCTGCGGCAGATCCTTGCAAACCTTGTGGGCAATGCCGTTAAATTTACTGCTAAAGGAGAAATTTCCGTACGCATATACCTGGAAGAAGAAACCCAAAAAAATGTTAAACTTTTATTTTCCGTAAAGGATACCGGTATTGGGATCGCCCAGGAAAAGCATGACCTGCTCTTTCAAAGCTTTACCCAGGCTGATGCCTCCACCACCCGGCAATTTGGGGGCACGGGCCTGGGCCTGACCATTTCCAAAAAACTGTGTGAAATGATGGGAGGAAAAATTGGCTTAAACAGTGAAGTTGACAAAGGGTCTGAATTCTGGTTCACGGCCCGGTTTGAAAAACAAAAAGACCTGGAACATCCTGTTATACCGTTGCCAATGCCTGACATGGAGGGATTAAATATTCTGGTAGTGGATGACAATGAGACCAACTGCGAGATACTTTTAGGCCAGTTAGGCTCCTGGGGGTGCCGGGTATCAGCTGCAAAGGACGGGCCTGATGCCCTGGGAAAATTCTATCAGGCCATGGATAAAAAAGATCCCTTTCAAATGGCCATCCTGGATATGCAGATGCCCGGAATGGACGGCCTGTCATTAGGCAGGATCATTAAAACAGATGATAAACTCAACTCGGTTCACCTGGTCATGATGACATCCATGGGACAGGTCGGTGATGCCAAACGATTTGAAAAAGCAGGGTTTGCAGCTTACTTAATGAAACCGGTGGGGTATTCAGACCTGTTTGACTGTCTGTCAACTATCATGGCCGGTGATGTTGCACCTAAACAGGAAAGTGCTATTATTACTCGTCATACAGTTCGGGAACTGCAGCGCAAAAATATTCGTATCCTTCTGGCTGAGGATAATATTACAAACCAGCAGGTTGCCACAGGTATTTTGAAAAAATTTGGCTTTGTGGGGGTGGAAGTCGTGATGAACGGTGCCCAGGCAGTGACAGCCCTTGAAAAATTGTCTTATGATCTTGTTTTGATGGATATACAGATGCCGGAAATGGATGGATATGAAGCCTGCCGGCAAATTCGAAAAATAGAGTCTGAATCAGATAAAAATAGAATCCCCATTATCGCAATGACGGCTCACGCCATGAAAGAGGACCGGGACAAATGCCTGGCCGCCGGCATGGATGACTATGTCTCCAAACCCATAGATGCAAAATTTTTTTTGGAAGCGATAGAACGCTGGCTGCCCAAGGAAAAGGCGGTTGCATCTCCTCTGGTTTTGGAGCCTGACAAAATATTGGATCTTAAAACAACCGCAGATAATAATCTGATGGTATTTGATAAAGATGGACTGATGGATCGTCTGATAGATGACATGGAATTGTATGAAATTGTTGTCTCAGGTTTTCTGGATGACATGCCAAAGCAGATGAGTGCACTTAAAAAATTCATTGATCAGGGAGATATCGAAGATGCAGGCAAAAAAGGACATTTGATTAAAGGCGCTGCAAGTAATATTGGGGCAGATGCCTTCAGCAACATTGCTTCAAAAATTGAGGAAGCCGGGAAATCCGGGAACCCAGACAGGCTCAGGCTTCTTGTGCCTCAATTGGAGAGTGCTTTTGATCAACTGAAAAAGGTCATGGAGGAGATAGTCTGATGAAAGTATTAATTGCCGAAGATGATATGACCTCCCGGATTATTCTGGAGTCGGTTTTAAAAAAATGGGGGTTTACCCCTGTCATGACATGTGATGGAAAAGAAGCCTGGGAGGCCATGCAGTCAGAAGATGCGCCCAAACTTGCCATCCTTGACTGGCAAATGCCAAAAATGAACGGAATTGAGGTTTGTCAAAAGATACGTAAAATTGATACTTCCGATCCTCCCTACCTGATTGTCCTGACATCAAAGGATGAGAAAAAGGATATTGTCAAAGCCCTGGAAGCAGGTGCAAACGATTTTATTTCAAAGCCCTATGATAACCAGGAACTGAGAGCCAGAATCAATGTTGGAAAAAGGATGGTACAGCTTCAATCCGCACTTGGTGATGCATATAAAGCGCTGAAGCATGAAGCCATGCATGATCCTTTGACCAATATTTTCAACCGCCGGGCCATTCTGGAATTGCTGGAAAAAGAGATGGCAAGGGCAAAACGGGAAAAAACCGGCCTATGTATTGGTTTGTGCGACCTTGATTATTTTAAAAGGGTGAATGATACCTATGGCCATCAAATTGGTGATGAGGTATTGATTGCCTTTACCCGATTTGTGACAGAAAAGTTACGTATTAATGACCATATGGGTCGATATGGGGGTGAAGAATTTTTGATTGTGGCGCCCGGATCCAAAGAAGTGAAACAGGGCACCATGTTTGAGCGGATTTGTGAGCACGTTCACAATAGTAAAATCTCCTTTGAAAAAGAAAATATTTCAATTACTGTCAGTATCGGGGTGGCCCGATATTCGGGTGCTGAAAATCCTGACACCCTGCTTGCAGCAGCAGATACAGCGTTATATCATGCCAAGAAAATTGGACGTGACCAAGTTGTCCATGCAGATAATCTTTAAGATCAGTATTGCTATATCCATGCTTCTGAATTAATTTAGACTTTTACACTTGAGGAAAAATGAATGAAAAGATCCGTTCTTTTGGTCATGCTGGCGGGTATGGTATTTTTTTCCGGTTGTAAATCATTTGAACCGGAACCCCAAATTTCCCTTTCATTGACGATTCCTGAAAAGTTTTCAATTGAAGCAGGGCAAAGTGAACCCACTGAGAACTGGTGGCTTTTTTGGGGCAGCGATGAACTCAATGTATTAATTACAGATGCAGTGGATAATAATTTTGATATAAAAATCCTTAAAACAAAGATTGCCCAGGCAAAAGCCGGAATTGCAAAAGAAAATGCCTCTTTTTTCCCTGATCTTGGGTTTTCATTGGGGGGACA
>JAGLNZ010000680.1 GCA_023139225.1 Desulfobacula sp.
GCCAAAAATATGAAGCATCATGATAAAAAGATTGATAAAGTCGAGATATAATGCAAGCGCCCCCATTAATGCTCCTTTGCGAACCATTGCGCCTGTTGCATTATTCGGCAGCGTAACCGCCATGGTTTTCAATTTTTGGGTATCATAAGCTGTAAGACCGATAAACACGACAACACCGATATAAGATATAATCATCTGCATTGCCGAGCTTTGCATGAACATATTCACAACAGAGGCTATAATAATACCGATAAGGCCCATGAACATAAACCCGCCAAGAGAAGTCAAATCTCTTTTGGTAATCATTCCATAAACACTGCAGGCAAGAAAGGTTACAGCACAAATCATAAATGTAGAGACAATGGATGTGGCAGTATATGCAAGAAAAATGTAAGACAAGGTTATTCCATTCAAAATCGAATAGATTGTAAACAAGGCTGTTGCTGTTGAAGCATTTAATTTTTGAATTCTTGCGCTCAGATAGAATACAAATCCAAGCTCTGCAAAAATCAGTATCAAGATTAAGCCCGGGGTTCCATATATAAGTTGAACCATGGTTTCGTTGTGAGCCACATAGTAGGCAGTAAAGCCTGTAAGTGCCAGGGCAATAGCCATCCAGTTATATACGCTTCTAATAAATGAATTTGTTTTTACCAGAACAGCGTTTTGCGAAACCGAAGAGTATGCGTCCATTTTATTCCTCCTAATAAGTTATTTTTTTAATCTGTAATATAACACGGAAGGGGGAGATTTCAAGATTATAATTTGGTTAAGTACTGGAAAGATGCCGGTTTTGACCTATATAACAAAAAGTTTACATAATATATATTATCAGACGTTGTCTGATATTGAAGCGGCTCAAGGAGATTCGAAAAAATCTAAGTTTGAAAAGGAGTTGGATTTTAAAAACAAAAAAAATGCCTGCAGCCTGAAATCCACGCAGGATTTTAGGAGTGAAAACAGGAAAACAGGAATAAAAAATTATAAGCAATAATATTAAGCAACTGAAACTGTATAATTCAGATGCTCTTTGTTAAGCATATCTTGTAATGAAAGACGAATCCAAAAAATTTCAGGCTCGCCTATATTTTTTGCAATTTTCGCAGCCCTACGAGGAGATGGAATTCTACGACCTTTTTCAATATCACATAGGCTTGAGGAAGATATACCTAAAATTTTTGCAAAATCTTTTAATGAAAGTTCTTCGCATTTACGGTGAGCCTCTAAAGCATTCCCAAAGGTCAGAATGCCATAATCCCTCTCCATTTCTTTTAATCCATATCTTTCTTCAATATTCATGCTTGTTTACCTCAATTACTTCTATGATTATATTATCATTATTCTCAATATAAAAAGCTCTGTAAAATTTAGATAACCTTATTGAACGCTGTCCTTTTCTTTTACCCAATAAAGGTTCATCATGGTAACCGGTAATAATTCGAGCTTCAGTGATACCGATAATTTGAACTTGTGCAACCCATGTTTGAAGCTTTGTAACAATATGAGAAGGGAGTTTTTTTAATTGTTTCTGGGCTTTTTTATTTAATAGTACCTGATTCATTATTATTTATACGTCAAATTGACATATAAATCAAGATCTTTTTATAAATTTACGAGCACCTTTATCATCAGGTTTAGTAGTCAGTGACCTCCGGTAAACCCGGAGGCTTGATTGTGAACCGCTCAAAGCGGTTGTAAAAAAAATAATTTTATTGTTAAAATACAGCCTTTGTTTTATATATATAAACTTTGCATTAGAATTGGCTATATTACGGATAATGATGGCAGAAAAAAAGACAGGACATATTTATACAGTTTCCAAATTAACAAGGGAAATCAAATCTCTTTTAGAAGAAACATATCCGTTTGTCTGGGTAACTGGTGAAATTTCCAACTATGCGGTTCCCGCTTCCGGCCATTCTTATTTTACATTAAAAGACCAACAGGCCGTTATCAATTGCGTGATATTTAAAAACCAGAAACGTAATCTTAAGTTTGAACCTGAAAATGGTTTAAGGATTATAGGTCTTGCCAGAATTTCTTTATATGAACCCCGTGGATCTTATCAGCTTATTTTTGAACATTTGGAACCCGAAGGTGCAGGTTCCATGCAAATTGCATTTGAACAGCTAAAAAAAAAATTATTAGAGCAAGGTCTTTTTGATGATAAATATAAAAAGCCAATCACGTTTTTACCTTTAAAAATAACTATTATTACTTCCGGTACCGGTGCTGCTGTCAGAGATATTCTCAATGTTGCCAAAAGACGGTTTTCAAACTGTCCACTTGAAATTGTTCCGGTTAAAGTCCAGGGACAGGAATCTGAAAAAGAAATCTGTGATGCCATAAACCTTGTCAATCAATATCAAACATCAGAGTTAATCATCCTTGCACGCGGAGGCGGGTCTTTGGAGGATCTTGCGGCATTTAACAGTGAGGCTGTTGCCAATGCAATTTTTAATTCTCATATTCCGATTATTACCGGTATCGGGCATGAAACCGATTACACTATTGCCGATTTTGTTGCTGATTTAAGAGCGCCTACTCCTTCTGCTGCTGCAGAACTTGCGCTTCCCGATAAAAACAGTCTGGTTCAAAGGGTTTCAAACTTACAGAAAAATCTGAATACATCCCTTAATAAAAAAGTTATAGCTCTGCACCAGACACTTGCTCATTTGATTTCAAGATTAAAAAGTCCCGAGACAATTGTTTATGATTTTAGATTCAGGCTTGAGGATTATGAACATAGATTAATCAATAAGATGAAGCATTATGTTCAATATAATAAAGAAAAATTTCACTGGTTGTCTGAATCCCTTTATTCCCAACAACCGGTTAATATAATTTTCGATCACAGGCAACGAGTACAAACACTTTCTATTTCTTTAACACATAATTTTCAAAAAATTTTTCAAAAGATAAAAACAAATCATTTGGAACTGAATTCTAACCTTTTGGCGTTGAATCCAAAAGCTGTTTTAGAAAGAGGCTACAGTATTTCTAGATTTGTGTCTGATCAAAAAGTGATTACAGATTCAAGTGGTGTAAAAAAAAATGATCAAATAGAAGTGATTCTTTCTAAAGGGCGACTGATTACAAGGGTGGAAAAAACAAATGGCTAAAAAAAAAACATTTGAGGCAGCTTTAAAAGAGCTTGAGAAGATTGTAAAAGAAATGGAATCCGGGGACCTTGGTCTTGAAGATGCAGTCAAAAAATACGAATCCGGGATGAAACAATCAAAATACTGTCTTGATCTTTTAGATAAGACTGAAAGAAAAGTGTCACTGCTTACAAAGGACAGTTACGGCAATATGAAAGAAGAGCCATTTGAAGATGAATAGTATGGATTTTAACTTAGCTCAATATTTAAAAGAAAAACAGAGACTGGTAAACCAATATCTTACGATGATTCTTCAGCAGTTTGATCAAAGCCGGGAGTTAATCATGGCAATAAATCATTCTCTTATGGCTGGAGGTAAAAGGCTGCGTCCTATTCTGTCAATGGCTGCAGCCCATGCCTGCAATAAAGATTTTTTAATCGCCCTGCCCGCCTGCTGTGCCATTGAAATGATCCATAC
>JAGLNZ010000681.1 GCA_023139225.1 Desulfobacula sp.
GTCGTTAAAATTCAAGGTCAATGATCAACTTAGTACATACTTAAGCGTAACAAAATTCATGTCTGGTCGTTCAATTTATTGAATGTTTATTGACCCCGTTTTCTTCTAAGAGTAATAGTTTCACCGCCAATTCCCCAATTGTCTGTTTCTACTTCATCTATTACAACAACTGTAGTTTGGGGGTTTTTCCCAAGGACATTCTTAAGCAACTCAGTGGTTCCCTTTATTAACTCGGCTTTTTTTTGGGGAGTCACGCCTTCATTTGTTATCCTAATGTTTACGTATGGCATCATTATCTCCTTTTCAATATTTATAGAGATTATTTTTTGAAATGTGATTAAACTTGCATCATTTTATTCTATAGATGATTACCCTGGGTTGCTAAACCACGTTGAAATTTAATATGGACACTAGTTCCTCCTGAATTAAAACAGTCATCTATGGTTGTACATGCACGGCACAGGTGAATATCTCCGGGGCAGATATCATTGTCCTCAGGGATATTGCCGCACCGGTTTGAATCAATCCATATTTTAAAGTGATATCGTTCAGAAAAAATTTTTATTCTTAAAAGATCAAACCCCCTGCCGCCAGCATTGAAATCATAGGGGTTTTTTGTTGAATAATCCATGGATTCCGGAGGACTGAAATAATTTTCAAATATCAGGTGTAATTTTTCTTTGGTAAATCCAATTCCATAATCCGTAACAATCAATTCCGGATAATCTTGTGTGTTTTTCAGGATAATATCAATTTTGCCGGCATCCGGGGTGTATTCAAATGCATTCCGGATTATCCCGTTTGTTATGATGTCAAGAATTTCAGGCGGAATATAAACAGGAACATTTTTATCAATCTGAGTGTTTAAAAGACATTTTCGATGCCGGAATTTCGGTCGAAGCCGTTCTATCTGTTTTGTCAGGTATTCATCGAAAAGGAGAGATTGAGATTTGATTTCCTTTGGGCCGAAAAGGTTTTCTATGGTGTTGTGCACCCTGTTTATAATATCAACGTTTTCGGTTTCACTTTCAATCAGGATCATTAATTCATCTTTGCATGCATCAAGAAGCTTGTTGAGAATATGGTATGCCTTAAAATCTTTTTTTCTTAAAAGATCTTCAACTTCATATTGTATATCCAGAATTCTGTTAAGATTTCTTTGCCCTCTTGTGAAAATTTTTTCAATGAGTTTGTTCTCCAACCCTAATTCTGCCAGTTTTTTTGACAAAAGCTTCATGGACGCACTTAAAACGGCCACAGGGGTCTTAAGCTCATGGGCAAGATGATTGATCACCTTGCCTTTCGCACGGTTCAAGGTTTTCAGTTCTTTATAGGACTCTCTCAATTTTTCGTGTATCCTGGTGTTTTCAATGGGCAGCGCAATCGTATTGGTCACCATGCTCAGAAGTTCAATGTCTGTGTTATCAAATTCTCCATGGTTCTTATTGACAACGGAAACCACACCAATGGTCCGGTCTTTAAGTTTTATGGGGACGGACAGGATGTCCCTTGTGACAAGATCGGTTTCATC
>JAGLNZ010000682.1 GCA_023139225.1 Desulfobacula sp.
TTTGCCTGCTGAGGTTACCATTATCGTAAGCGCTTAATTAACCCCACCTACCAAAGCGTGTGAAAATCAGATATAAATTTAAGCGGCGGGACCTGCGAGCAGATTCTTATCAATATTTTGAGGCATCAACGCTTTAAATTCATCTGCTGTCATGGCTTCAGGCAAATTCTCAAAAAGATATTTCAGATACCAATATGGTTCCAGACCGTTGGCCTTAGCAGTTTCGATTAGGCTGTAAATGCATGCACTGGCACTAGCTCCTTCTGGAGTGAAAGAGAATAACCAATTTTTTCGACCTATGACAAAGGGTCTTATGGCATTTTCAACCACATTATTATCAGGATAGATCCTGCCATCTTCGGTATATCGAATTAATCGGTGCCACTGATTAAGAGTGTAGCCTATTGCCTTGCCGAGCAGACTTTTAGGCGGGGCCTGTTCAACTTTGACATCTAACCATTTTTTAAATTCATTAAGGAGGGGCACAGCTTTTTCTTGTCTTTCCTTGTATATCTTTTCTGGTGAGAAGCCTTTTTCTTTAGCTTGTTTTTCAATTTTGTAAAGCTTGCTGATATACTTTAAAGCAGTCCCGGCATTCCCTGAAGGGGGAGTACCTTTTTTTCTCCCAAGGGCTTTTATAACATCTGTAAATTTTCGGCGGGCATGAACCCAACAGGCAACATGAATAATCCCTATCATGGTATCAAGAAAATTATATCCAGAATAGCCGTCCGTTTGGACAATACCTTGGTATCCATCTAAAAATTGTAATGCAACATCTCCGGATCTTGTTGGATGATACTGGAACAGGATAATCGGTTTGTCCGGTGTCCCGCCTTTGAACACCCACATATAACATTTAGATCGTTTTGGTACTTTTAATACCTGAACCGTTGTTTCATCAATATTTATCACTGCGCCTTGAAGGATCATGGCCTGCATAAAGCCCATTAATATCTCACAGGCCTGGGCGACTTTCATTGCCCAGTTGCACATGGTTGACCTGGGCAAATCAACACCGATTCTGGAAAATTGCTTTTCCTGCCGATAAAATGGCAGAGCATCAGCAAACTTAGCTGTCAGAACATGAGCAAGAAGTCCTGGAGTTGCCATACTTTTTGGGATCATCTGTTCGGGCATTCTGGCAATGGATACTGTGGGGCCATCGTCTTCAACACCTTCGCAGTTTTTACAGGCATATTTATACCTGATATTCTGGATTACCTGTACTTTGGCCGGAATAAAGTCAAGTTGTTCAGAGACTTCCTGACCGCTATAGATTTTAAGACATCCGCAGCCACATTGTCTTTCTTCTTCTGAAAGTTCATGAATAACTTCAATTCGTGGCAGATTTGCAGGTAAAGGTTTACGTCCTCTTTTTTTCCGGGTATGGGATGTTATTTTTGTTTCTTCAGGATCTTCTAATAATGGGCATTCTGGTTCAGGAATATCAAATAAAGAAAGCTGACCGTCATCTCTGGATATTTTCTCTGTTTTCTTACCAAAAAGTTTATCCCGTAAGCATTGGATCTGCTCGTTTAGAATTTTAATTTCCGACTGGTACAAATGATTTTTTGTGTTTAAATCAATTGCAACTTTCTTAAGATTTTCAAGGTCGGTTATGCCTGAGAGAACGTCGTTTGTCATGTGCTGTATATAGCACAACCAAGCGGTTTTTCATAGTTTTTATTCAAAAAACTGTGGTGTATTTTAAAGATTTATGAGCATTTTTTTGATGGATATTCAAGCCGTTGATCAGCCATGAAAGTTCCTGTGTACCGACAGCCATTACCTCTTCTTTTGAGCTTGGCCATTTGAACTTATTTTTTTCAAGACGTTTGTGCCAAAGGCAAAACCCGCTTTTATCCCAGTACAGAATTT
>JAGLNZ010000683.1 GCA_023139225.1 Desulfobacula sp.
GGGCCTCTTGCCTGACTTGCCAGACCATTAAAACCTATGGTAATAATATCATCATAAGGTATTGCATGGGCCAGGGCTTTTCTAACCTTCACATTGTCTAAGGGAGGACGTGTGGTGTTGAAAAATGCCATGTAATTCTGGTAACTTGGTCCATACAATACTTTTGTTGTTTTGCCATTCTTGACAGAAGGATAGCTGTCCAGGGGGATTCGGCCAACCAGCATTGCCTGACCTGCCTGGAGCATCTGAAGCTGAGTCAATGATTCTTTGGTATATTTAACCAGAATATTTTCAATGTGCTTGCCGTTCCAGCCGCCCCAATAATCATTAAACTTTGCCAGCATCCAGGATTCCCCGTTTTTATAATTTTTCAGGGTATAGGGTCCTGATCCGGCATCATTGCCTTTATTAAACCATTCTGAATCCCTGTCTCCCACTTTTGGGCTGAAAATATAGGATGCATAGGCAGATGCTGCGATCTGAGGTAAGGGTACTGGATTTTTTAAAACAAACTTGACCGTATAATCATCAATGATCTGAAGCTCTTTCAGATCAGCCCAGATAAATGCAGCACCCTTGCCGATTTTCCTGGTTCTTTCAATGGAAAATTTTACTGCCTTAGCCGTAAACGCAGTACCATCATGAAATTTCACCCCTTTTCTTAGGGCAAATGTATATTCCAGGCCATCTTCTGAAGCTGTATAGCCCGTGGCAAGAACAAAGCTGAAAAGCGCTTTGCTGCCGGGAGGATTTACTTTGATTAATGTTTCATAGATATTTGCCATATAGCCCAGCTCTGTGGAATAAGAGACACTGGGGTCAAGGGTTGTAATGCCATATGGTGATGCAAACACCATGTTTTTTTCTACTGCCCATGAACTTGTGGCCAGCAAAAGTACCATTGATGCCAAAAAGACGATTTTTAAAAAACGATGAATCATTTTTCCCTCCATATTATATTGGGTTGATAAAAATTTTATTCCAAATGTTGTATTCCCTCCTTTTTTTCTGTGATAAAATTATCGGGTTTGTGTTATTTCCAATTAATGCAGCAATGGGTGTCCCTGATAAAATCAGCAACTGCCTTTGCATTTCCCTGCTCAATCAAATCAATCAGTCTAAAATGCTCCTGGTAATTGAGTTCACGCACTTTTTCCATCCAGTCGCCCTTTGCCCCGAAATCAAACAATCGCTGACGCAAAATACTAAGCTGATCAAGAAGAAGTTTGTTGTGGGAAAGTTCCAGATAGACATTATGGAAATCAGTATTTAATTCAAAATAACGATTATATTCATCTATTGTATTTGTTTTATACATATCCTCATTGATCTGCTTCATTTGAGCGATATGGTCTTTTGTAATTTTTTTAAATACGGAAAGGAGGGCTCTGGAATCCAAGGCCCCCAAAACTTCATAAATATCTTCTAAATCATTTTCGGACAATTCATTGATCTGAATCCCCCGCTGGGGGAGGAAGGTTACAAATCCTTCAACCTGGAGCTGCAAAAGTGCATCTCGCAAAGGCGTCCTGTTAATTCCCAGCTGCTGGGATAACTGGTTAATGGTAACAAACATGCCGGGCTTTAAATTTTGCTTTTTGAGCTCTTCTCGAAGATGTTCGTATACCTGGGTTCTTAAAAGGTGAAAATTTGATTGAATAGACATCTTCATGAATTTTTCCTTTATTCTTAAATTTCAAAAACTTACTTGTGTATAGAAAAAAATTGTGCCATCAATTCTTGGAACTAATATATTAGTATACTAATGTATCTGTCAACAATATTTTTATTTTTTATAAACAAATTTCCATTATAAGACTATTTTTGATAAGAAACAGCTATGGAACCAGACAAAACATATCGCCTTGCCTATTCAAGCTGCCCCAATGACACGTTCATTTTTAAAGCCATTGCCAGGCAGTTGATTGATCTTAAGGAGTATTCTTTTGACATTGTACTCAAGGATGTGGAAGCCCTGAACCAGAATGCAGCCAAAGGTGAATATGATATTACCAAGCTTTCTTTTGCAGCATTTGGCAGCCTCATGGACAAATATGCCCTTTTAAGGACCGGATCTGCTTTGGGCATAGGCTGCGGCCCGCTGATTATCAGTCTTGCCGGGCGATCCATTGATGACAAAAGTAACCCTGCGATTGCCGTACCAGGGTTAGGAACAACGGCCTACCATCTTTTCAGATTTTACATGGATGATCTGTTTGCCGGCATGGACATGCGTATCATCCCCATGCCGTTTGAAAAAATCATGCCGGCTGTCATTGATAAAAAAGCAGACTTTGGTGTCATTATTCATGAAGGACGGTTTGTATATCAAACCATGGGGCTTGAATTAAAAGCAGATCTTGGCCAATGGTGGGAAGACAACACATCATTGCCCATTCCATTGGGCTGTATTGCTGTTAAACGCGATATTGATCGGGGTGTTGCCTGTGACATCCAGAAACTGATCAGAAAAAGTATTGACCATGCTTTTTCAAACCCTGCCATGGCCTATG
>JAGLNZ010000684.1 GCA_023139225.1 Desulfobacula sp.
CCAAAAGTTCCCTGTTTGCCTGCTGATATGAGCGATAAAAAAATTATACAAAAAGATTTCACCCGGACCATTACCAAAACCATCTTTGATTATCATATGATTGACCAGAAGGATATGGTATTAGCTGCGGTATCCGGCGGCCCTGATTCTGTCGCCCTGGTGTTGTCCCTGTTGGCTCTTAAAAAAAAATATGCCATAAAACTAGGCATTGCCCACCTGAACCACATGCTTCGGGGAGAAGAATCCTTAAGAGACGAGGCCTTTGTCAAAAAACTTGCCGATAAACTGGCCCTGCCCTACCATAAAGGCCAAAAAGATGTGAGGGCTTATGCCGAAAACCAGCGGTTATCAATTGAAGAGGCCGGCCGTGAGGTTAGATATAATTTTTTTAACCACATCGCTGAAAACCATGGGTACGTAAAAATTGCCACCGGTCATACCAGGGATGACAATGCCGAACTGGTTTTGATGAACCTTTTAAGGGGGACAGGTCCCAAAGGGCTTTCAGGAATCCCCCCCATAAGGGACGGCAGATACATCAGGCCTCTGATCCGGGTATCTAAAAGTAAAATTCTTGATTTCTTAAAACTTAAAAAACAGGATTACGTGTTTGATTCTTCAAACAAGGATATGGTGTATTTAAGAAATAAAATCAGGCATGCACTGATTCCTCATCTTCAGTCGGAATACAATCCCGAAATTATGGATGCCCTTGACAGGCTGAGTACTATAATAAAACAGGAAGAAGAATTTTGGGAGTCTGAAACGCAAAAAGCATTTCAGACTTGTGTGATTAAAACACAGGCTTCTTCCATCACATTTTCAAAACCCCTGTTATCAAGGCTTCATCCGGCTCTTTTAAATCGAGTTTTCAGAAAAGCCATCCAAACTATCAAAAATAATTTAAAGCGTATTTCTCTTGCCCATTTGGATAATATTGTTGAGTTTTGTTTTAACCGCTCTTCGGGTATCAGCCTGGATCTGCCCGACCAAATCAGAATTTATAAAAATAATGACATGATTATAATTAAAAAAGAAAAACAACCTTTGCGAAAAATCGGTAAAAAAGAAAAACAATTAAAGCAAATGACCAAAAAAAATAAGGAAAAACAAGGAAAAGAAAGCTAAAACTTTTTCTTGTATATTCAAATTTCATGTTTATATATTAGGTAGTTTTGAATAAATTAAGAAAGGAAAAACTTTGAACCAATTTTATAAAAATATTTCCCTGTGGCTGGTAATTGTTCTGATGATGGTCATGCTCTACAATATTTTCAATCAGCAGCAGGCCGGACAAGTGGATGTTGGATATTCAGAATTTCTTGCAATGGTTGAAGACGGACGCATCCAGAGTGTCGTGATCCAGGGGCAGGACCTATATTTAACCGATGGAAGTGGTGCCAGGTTTAAAAGTTTCGCGCCGGATGACGGAGAATTGATTAGTTTCCTGCGTTCCAAGGATGTTACTATTAAAGCCAAACCCCCGGCTGAAAATTCCTGGTTTATGTCCATCATTGTTTCCTGGCTGCCCATGATTGTCCTCATTGGTGTGTGGATCTTTTTTATGCGCCAGATGCAGGGCGGCGCCGGCGGTGGAAAAGCTTTGTCCTTTGGGAAAAGTCGGGCAAGGCTGTTGGATGATAAGGGAGAAAAAGTCACTTTTGCCAATGTCCAGGGAATTGATGAAGCTAAAGAAGAATTGGCCGAAATAGTAGACTTTTTAAAAAATCCTGCAAAATATACGCGACTTGGCGGACGTATCCCCAAAGGTGTGTTACTGGTGGGAAAT
The DNA here is from genome assembly GCA_023139225.1 of Desulfobacula sp. GTDB lineage: Bacteria > Desulfobacterota > Desulfobacteria > Desulfobacterales > Desulfobacteraceae > Desulfobacula. The sequence continues at coordinate 1,790 of JAGLNZ010000684.1, forward strand.
CCAGGGACTGGAAAGACGCTTTTGTCAAGAGCTGTTGCCGGTGAGGCTGAGGTACCGTTTTTTACCATCAGCGGATCTGATTTTGTTGAAATGTTTGTGGGTGTAGGTGCTTCAAGGGTGAGAGACCTCTTTGCCCAGGGCAAAAAAAACGCACCTTGTATTATATTTATTGATGAGATTGATGCGGTTGGACGTCAAAGAGGTGCAGGCCTGGGCGGAG
>JAGLNZ010000685.1 GCA_023139225.1 Desulfobacula sp.
ACAGGATCAATTGTTCTTAAAATTTCATTTCCCTTGATATCAAAATCTTTTCTGGCTTCTTTCACATAGGAAGAAAAATACTTATCTGCAAGCGCCATGAATCTGGCAGAATTATCAAACAGTGCTTCATTGGACAAATTTTTCAGTTTTTTTGAAAAAAACAGAAAACCTGACCTTGCAAAAACAACACAAACAACCACCCCCACAAAAAAGCCAATCCCAAGATATGCCAAATTTTCAAGGGTGATCCCACTGCTAGTTATTTTTTGCAATATATGTTCCGCTTTTGCCTCCTGATTTAGATTTTAAATAGATGTCAGATATTCTCATTGCCCTGTCATAGGATTTGCACATGTCATATATGGTTAAGGCCGCAACTAAAACAGCGGTCAATGCCTCCATTTCAACGCCGGTTTTACCTGTCAGCGACACCTCGGCCTCAATATTAATGACACGGTTTTCTTTATCAAAAGTAAAATCAATCCTGGCATAAGTGATATTTATGGGATGGCACATGGGAATTAGATCCGATGTCTTCTTTGCTGCCATGACGCCTGCAATTCTTGCCGCTTCAAGAACATTCCCCTTTTTCACTTTTTCATCCATGATCCTTGCAAGGGTACCCGGTTCCATTGAAATTTTACCGACAGCAACGGCAACCCGCTTGGTTTCGGTCTTATCCCCCACATCCACCATTCTGACCCTGCCGTCTTTATCAAGATGTGTAAAATCCGTCATTTTTTTTACCTATCAGTGTTTGGACGAAAACCTGAAAATTTTCGGTCGAGCACTATTTAAAGTATTGTTTTTTGCTTGTTGCCTCTGCCTTAACCAAATTCAAGGTGTCTGTCAGGGCTCCAAGTACATTCTCGCGGATATCCCCTGCAACCACCAGAAACATCACATCATCACCAACAGCAAGTTCTTCCTCCTCATTGATATGAATCAGAATATCAATAATACCCGGCCGCTTTTTTTGTTCATCAAGGATCTGATCCAGCCTGTTATGGTCAACCATAACTTTAAGCCCGGTCACTTCATCGCCTTCCCGGGTAGTGGCTCTGACCACACCATTATGACATAAAATCATTCCTGCCTTATGATACTCAGGATGTTGTTTTATCTCTTCCAGCATTGTTGATAAATTCATATCTCACTCCTTATTTGCTATCTTAGGTTTTATTTGCAAGTATTTTAGCTTTTTCCAGATCTTTCGGTGTATTCACATTAAAGACAAACCGCATCTGCGGGTCCAGTGCTTTCAAGTGTTCCGCCGGTATCTCTTTGACCTTTTTTTTCCTGAAAAACTTTTTTATCATAAAAATATTCTTTTTAAGGTTATCCTCAATCAAGGGGATACAATCCTTTGAATACACGGCGGACAACGTCTCAATCCCGTCATCTGTGCGGGGAATAATCACTTCATACTTAGGCTCGATCTGACCCACAATGTATTCAACAACCGATTGTTTGACAAAAGGGGTATCGCATGCCGTTACATACGCATAGGGGAAGGAAGCATAAAAAAGCCCTGCATGAAGACCTGCAAGCGCACACTGTGAAGGAATAATATCCGTCACCACTGTCATAT
>JAGLNZ010000686.1 GCA_023139225.1 Desulfobacula sp.
GGAAAAACCATGCTGGCTCATGCCATTACGGAAAATTTGAACATGCCTTTAATCGTCCTTAATGTAAAATCGAGCATGAAACTTGTTGAGGCATTATATCAATATGACACCCTTACCCGCTTAAATGATTCCAGGTTCGGGGATTCCAAAAGGGATGTGAGCAATATTGATGAGTATATCAAAATGGGGAAAATCGGACAGGCTTTTTGTGCAGACAAAAGAACCGTATTGTTGATTGATGAAATTGACAAGGCTGATACGGATTTTCAGGATGATATGCTGGACGTTCTTGACCAGATGCAGTTTGATATCATTGAAACCGATAAAACGATTGAAGCCATACACAGGCCGGTTATTATTATCACATCCAATGCGAAAAAAGATCTTTCCGATCCCTTTTTAGGCCGATGTAATTTTCATCACATTGCCTTTCCCGACCCCAAAATGATGAGAAAAATCATAGGGGTTCATTTTGAAAGCATTGATTCAAAACTGGCCGAGAATGCGATTGATGCGTTTTACACCATGCGGGAAATTGATTCCATAGAAAAAAAACCGGCCACAAGGGAATTGATCAACTGGATCAGGGCATTGAATGCAGACCCTGATTTCAGGGCAAAGGATCTTGTTAAAGGCAAACTTCCGTTTCTGGGGGTTTTGTTTAAAAAGAGTCCTGACTATGAAAGAGCAAAAAATATAGCCTCCCGAAGACGAATGTTTTAATTTAAGGTGCTGTATATATGTTTTTAAAATTTTTCTATACGTTAAAGGAAATTGGGATTCCAGTATCTCCCACATCTTTTCTCACCTTGCAAAAGGCACTGCACCAGGGGATTATTAATAACCTGGAGGATTTTTACACCTGTGCCAGATCCATCCTTGTTAAAAGCGAGAAATATTTTGATCTGTATGACCAGGTGTTTGCCCATCATTTTGAAGGGGTACCCCTGCCTGAAAATGACGGGTTTGAAATTGATGAAATTGCCCGGGGCATGCTGGATGAATGGCTTAAAAACCCTGAAAATGTAGCTGATGCACTGGGGGTTGATAAAGATCAGCTTAAGAATATGTCGCCGGAAGAATTGATTGAATATTTCAAGGAACGGCTAAAGGATCAGGAAGGGCAGCACCAGGGCGGCTATAAATGGATCGGTACCGGCGGATATTCCCCGGTTGGTCATTCAGGCTACCATCCCGGAGGCATGCGGGTAGGAGGCCGATCCGGAAACAAATCTGCAGTAAAAGTTGCCAATGAACGACGGTATAAAGATTATTCAACAGCAGGGCCTTTAACCCAGGCAAAAATCAGTGAGGCATTAAAGCGGTTAAGAAACATGATCCCGGCAGGGCCTAAAGATACCATCAATATTGATGAAACCATTAGAGAAACCATGAAAAATGCCGGTGAGATTGAGCTGATGTTTGAAAGGAGATTAAAGGACAGGCTCAAGATTATTCTGCTCATTGATAACGGCGGCTGGTCAATGGATCCCTATATCCAGGTGGTTCAAACCCTTTTTGATTATTCAAGAGCCCAGTTTAAGGAAGTTACGACCTATTTTTTCCATAACACGATCTATGATTATGTATGGGGAGATCCTTCACGATATAA
>JAGLNZ010000687.1 GCA_023139225.1 Desulfobacula sp.
AACACGATTCATAATATTTATTATTATCTTGATCTTATGGAAAAAATACGAGATGCAATAAGGAAAGACAGGTTCTTTGAGTTTAAAAAAGATTTTTATTCTAAAAGACAGAACTGAAAGGAAGCAGACATATGCACGAAATGGGGATTGCACAGCAACTGGTTCAGATTGCCATAGATTCTATTCCCCGGGATATTGAGAATCCAAAGGTAGAAAAACTGAATCTGAGAATCGGGAGACTCGCGTCTGTGGTTGAACACAGCCTGACCTTCTGTTTTGAGATCATAACAAAAGATACCCCTTTGGAGAATGCCAGGCTGGATATTGATGTTGTTCCGGTAACGGTTCATTGTAAATCCTGTGATAATGGATGGGAAGTGACAGGCCCAGTGTTTAAATGTCCTTTTTGTGAGGACGGGGATGTTGAAATGCTGACCGGAAGGGAGATTGAGATAACTTCTCTGGAACTGGCAGATGAATTAAAGATATAAACCAAAAATAAAGACAGGCAGAATAATGGAAATAAATATTCAAAAAAAAGTCCTTGAGGCCAACGATACAGAAGCAGATATTAACAGAACGTTTTTCAAGGACCAGAATGTGTTTGTACTGAATATGATGTCGTCCCCGGGTTCAGGAAAGACCCAGATCCTTTGCAAGACGCTGGCAAAATTGATGCCACATGTCAGAGTGGGGGTAATTGTGGGAGATATCTGTACCACCAATGACGCAGACAGGCTTAAAGTAACCGGTGCCAAAGTCACCCAGATCAATACGGATCAATTTGGCGGCGACTGCCATCTGGCAGCAAACCTGATCATTGAATCGGCAAAACAGCTCGGATGTGAAGACCTTGATCTTCTCATTGTGGAAAATATTGGAAATCTTGTCTGTCCGGCTGAGTTTGATATTGGGGAAGATGCAAGGGCTGTGGTGTTAAGCGTGACCGAAGGGGAAGACAAACCCTTGAAATATCCTTTGATGTTCAGGGTGGCCGATGTGGCGATCCTGAATAAAATTGATTTGCTCCCATATCTTGATTTTGATGCGAAATTGGTCGTGGATAACATGAAACAGGTTCATCCCCATCTGCCTGTATTTGAGTTTTCAGCTAAGACCGAAGAAGGGCTTGAGCCCTGGCTTGACTGGTTAAAGATTAAAGTGTTTGAAAAAACAGGGAAATAGCATGCAAAACAATCAAGAATCATAGATAGTGTCTGACCGAAAACCCCGAAATATAGTTTTCCAATTTTGGTTAGAGATTTGCAACTATCCAAGATTGTTTCTTGTTTTTAACTTAAAACTTAAAACCGTGCCTGAACGAGGTTTTCGTTCAGGCACTAGATATTCTTAAAAGAAAAAATGAGAAAGGAGAAGCCAGATCATGGAAAAGAAGAAAATGGCTTTTGCCGGTTCCTGGTATCCTGCGACTGCTGCTGAGTGTGAAGCATCCATCCAAGGCTTTTTAAAAGAAAAGCAGGGGTCTTTTGATGACAGTTTTATTGGTGGTATTGTTCCCCATGCGGGCTGGTATTATTCCGGATCAATTGCCTGCCGGGTAATTGCCTCTCTTAAAGCTGATGAGAAAATCGACACCATTATCCTGTTTGGTGCTCACATGCACAGGCAGTCTGAACCTTTTATCCTGACCCATGGGGCCATTGAAACACCCTTTGGGCAGATTGAAGTGGATAAGGAACTTACAGATAAAATTATTACCGGTATCAGTATCAGGCAGAGGCCGCCTCATAAATTTCCCGATGAAAATACCCTTGAACTTCAATGTCCCTTTATAAAATACTTTTATCCAGATGCAAAAATAGTGGTCTGTGGTGTAGCCCCGTCATTTTTTGCCGCCATTATCGGCAGCATGGCAGTTGCGGAAGCCAAAAATTTGTCCAGAAATGTCAGGATCATCGGTTCCACGGATATGACACACTATGGCCCGGATTTTGGGCTTACGCCTGCTGGAACCGGTGAAAAAGCGGTGGAATGGGTGAAAAACGAAAATGATAGAAACGCCATTAAGGCTTTGATGGAAATGGATGAATCAAAGATTATTACCCAGGGCCTGGAAAATAAAAATATGTGCTGTGCAGGAGCTGCGGCTGCCACAGCAGCCGCCTGTAAAAAACTTGGCGCAGTCAAGGCAGTTGAACTTGACTACGCCACAAGTTTTGAAAAATCCGCTTCCGCAAGTTTTGTCGGATATGCCGGGATTCTTTATTCTTTATCCTGAATAAGCTGGATAGCGCTTTTAATTCTTTGAACGGTTTTGTCCTTTCCAAGGGCCAGAAGCATTTCAAAGATGCCGGGGCTCATAGTTGTGCCGGTGATGGCTACCCTTAAGGGCTGGGCAATCTTTCCAAATTTGAGATCGGTTTCCTCCATGATCCTTTTGAAAACGGTTTCAAGCTCTTCTTCGGTGTACGCTTTAAGACCTTCAATATACTCTGCTGATTTTTGCAATATTGCCACTATATCCGGTTTGAGAAATTTTTTAGCTGCCTTTTCATCAAATTTTACATCATTCTGATAATAAAAAACCGCTCCCTGCGCCATTTCAACAAGGGTTTTGCTTCTGGGCTGAAGGGTTTTAATAACCCCTTGAGTAAAGGCATCATTTTCAGTATTAATCCCTAAGTCTTTTAAATGGAATAAGAGATGGTCTGCCAATTCTTCAGGGCTTTTGTTCTGGATGTGTTTTGAATTGAGAGCCAAAAGTTTATCCGTGTCAAACATGGAAGCAGATCTGCCCAGGTGTTCCAGGTCAAATTTTTCAATGAGGTCATCTCTTTCAAAGAATTCCTGGTCACCATGGGACCATCCCAGCCGGACCAGGTAATTGATCATGGCATCGGGTAAAAATCCCATTTTTTGGTATTCGCCCACTGACATGGCGCCATGCCGCTTGCTCAGGCGTGATTTGTCAGATCCTAAGACCATGGGAACATGGCCGAAAACCGGCATATCAGCCCCAAGTGCTTTATATATCAACATTTGTTTGGGGGTATTGATCAAATGGTCATCCCCTCTGATGATGGTGTTAATTCCCATGGTCAGGTCATCAACTACAACGGCCAGGTTGTACATGGCAGATCCATCACTTCTCTGGATAATAAAATCATCTATTTCAGAATTTTGAAATGCTGTATCACCCTTTACAATGTCTTTGACAATGGTAACACCTGTGTCCGGGGTTTTAAGGCGGACAACTATGTTATTGCCTTTTACAAGTTTTCTTTGTCTGCATTTGCCGTTGTACATGGGTTTTAATCCATTGGCCTTTGCCTCTTCTCTCATGGCATTGACTTGGTCAGGTGTGCAGGAGCAATAGTAAGCAGACCCTGATTCAACCAGTTTTTCTATGTATTCATTATAAATATCGTATCTTTCAGTCTGAAAATAAGGGCCCGCATCCCAGTCAATGCCAAGCCATTC
>JAGLNZ010000688.1 GCA_023139225.1 Desulfobacula sp.
ATCTTTAATAATCGGAATAACCCTGTCCGTCAAAGGAAGCATCACCTCTTTTTCTTCAAGATCCCTGAATCGGTCGTCTGTCGGATTTACGGCAACCGCCGTATCACCAAACATGGTTTCAGGCCGTGTGGTTGCAACGGTCAGTCCCTGTTTTTTATTCACAAAGGGATATCTGATATAATATAGATAAGCATCTTCTTCTTCATACTCAACTTCAAGATCAGCAAGGGCTGTTTTGCATCGGGGACACCAGTTAATAATATACTGGCCCTCATAAATCAGTCCTTCCTTATAAAGCCTGACAAACACCTTTCGGACAGCTTCGGAAAGGCCTTCATCCATGGTAAACCGTTCACGATCCCAGTCACAGGATGCACCCAGTCTTTTGAGCTGGTTGATAATGGCCCCGCCGGATTTCTCGCGCCACTTCCAGACTTGTTTTATAAACTCTTCCCTGCCAAGCTGATCCCTTGTCTGTCCTTTTGCTGCAAGGTCTCTTTCAACCACATTCTGAGTTGCAATTCCGGCATGGTCAGTCCCGGGCATCCAAAGGACATTATACCCTAAAAGCCTTCTATACCGGCACATGATATCCTGAACAACATTATTTAAAGCATGGCCCATATGAAGCACGCCAGTGACATTCGGCGGCGGAATGACAATTGAAAAGGCTTTTTTATCACTCTTATCTTCTGCCTTGAAAAATCCATTATCAAGCCAGTACTTATACCATTTTTCTTCAATACCAGATGGCTCATATCCTTTTTCCAGAGAACCGACACCCATAAATCAACTCCTAAAACCCTTTATTAATGAAAAAGGGGATCTTTTAACAAATCCCCATAACCTTTTTTATATTTAAACCGCCTGAACTCAGGCGTTCCCGATCTGATTAAGATCTTCCTGCAAACTCTTCTTGATTTCGATAATTTCCTTTTGGATCACTCTTTCCATGACCTCAAATAGAATGGTTTCTATCTTACCAGCAAACTTTTTCTCAATTATCCGTTCCAACACGGCCTCTACCTGTTCCTGGCTCACACTCAAATCCCCGGAAGGGACAGTCAGCTCCTCAGGTTCAGGTGAATCGTCATCTGTTGAATCATCTATTTCAAGTTCAAGCCCTTCTTCGAAAGAGGTCTCATCTTCCATTTCAGTAACTTCGTCGAAAGGGATTTCTTCAAAAGAGATATCTTCTTCCTGTTCAGGGGTTTCATCAACCTCAAAGCCCACTTCCTTAACAATATCCAGATCAAGATTGGTAGTCTTTTCTTCAACAATATCAGTCAATTCAATGGCATCTTCCTGTGTTGAGAGGTTAGAGTCCTCCTTAACAATATCCGTCAGTTCGATAATACCGTCATCTGTCGCACCTTCGCCTAAAATATCATCATCCCAATCGGTTATATCGGTCATAAAGGCCTCACTTTATTAGATATTAAAAACAATGTCCTGTCCAATATCTTCGGACATCAAAAAGTACCAAAGCCAGATCAAAGTGTCAACTATTTAAAAAGGCCATTTACAATGTCCGTCCTTTGTTTTAAACATTCACATGATGCAAAAATTTATCATTTCAAAAATCAATTGTGTCCCATCAAAGGCAAATATCCAGGGCCAGGATGCAAAGCACATCTCCAGGGTTCTCAGGTTAACCCCGGGAGACCGCATTGAGATTACTGATGGTAAAGGCAAAGATTATACAGCAATCATCACCTGTATTTCCCCCGATAACATAGAACTTGATATTATCGACGAATATAACTCTTTAACGGAATCTCCCATTGATATCACGCTTGGTTCAGGCATGCTGAAAGATAAAAAAATGGATCTGGTCATCAAGCATGTGACACAGCTTGGCATCCGGAACTGGGTCCCTTTTTTTTGCGAACGCTCCATCCCCACACCTGACGCAAAAAGAATGGAAAAACGTTTCCAGCGGTGGGAAACCATTGCAAAAGAAGCTTTAAAACAATGCCGGAGAAGCAGGCTGCCACAGATATCAAAGCCATTGAGTTTTGAAAAAATGTTAAACAAATTTTCATCCTATGATTTAAAAATAGCGTTTTGGGAAAAATCGACCCAGAGGCTTGCCACACTGGAGAAAACCTCTAACCATAAAAAAATAATTGTTCTTATCGGACCTGAAGGCGGATTTTCAGAAAAAGAAATAAAAATGGCAAAAGAAAAAGGGTTTTTATCTTATTGTCTTGGCCCTAGAATTTTAAGGGCTGAAACTGCTTCTATTTCGAGCTGTACTCTGATTCAACACATCCTGGGTGATATCTGAAAACATAAGTTTTCAAACATTTTTCCTTGACATAAACAG
>JAGLNZ010000689.1 GCA_023139225.1 Desulfobacula sp.
CTTGTCAGTATTTATTATCATGATCTTGCCCGGGACAGCTTTCTTCACTCCATCGGTATCACCCTGGCGGCAGGGCTTATCCTGATTATTCTGTCTAAAAAACAAGGGGGCAGTGATTATATCAACAAAAAGGAAGGAATGGCCACGGTTGCTTTGGCCTGGACAGCCATTGGTCTTTTTGGTGCCCTGCCCTTTTATTTTGGCCCTGAATTCACCCATTTTACCGATGCCTTTTTTGAATCGGTTTCCGGATTTACAACAACCGGGTCATCGGTGATGACAAATATTGAAGGGGCGACAAAAAGCCTTCTTTTCTGGAGAAGCTTAATTCAATGGCTGGGCGGCATGGGAATTATTGTCCTGTCCCTTGCCATACTGCCTTTTTTAGGGGTTGGCGGCATCCAGTTGTATAAGGCGGAAGTCCCAAGCCCGGTACCGGACAAACTTACCCCGAGGCTCAGTGACTCTGCAAAAATTTTGTGGGTGGTATATGCGGTCTTCACACTGGTTGAAATCATTTTTTTACTAGGCGGCGGTATGCCGTTGTTTGAGGCTTCCTGTCATGCATTTACCACCATGCCCACAGGCGGATTCTCTATAAAGAATGCATCTATTGCCCATTATAACTCAGCCTATTTTGATTATGTTATTGTTATTTTCATGGTCCTTGCCGGGATTAATTTTTCACTGCATTATCAAATGCTGCGGGGCAAAACCCTTGCCTTCTGGGAAGACACGGAATGCCGATTTTTTCTTGGATTGGTCTTAGGGTTGACCCTCTTAATCACATGGGACATTTATGGGTCTGTTTACACTTCCCTTAAAGATGCCTTCAGGTTTGCAAGTTTTCAGGTTAGCTCGATCATTACAACAACCGGATTTGCAACGGCTGATTATGAAAAATTCCCGGGCTTAAGCCAGGTACTTCTCTTTATCTGCATGTTTATCGGTGCTTCGGCAGGATCAACCGGCGGTGGAATGAAATGTGCCAGGATCATTGTATGTTTTAAATATTGTTACAGGGAGTTATCTAAGATCATACACCCAAGAAGCGTAAGTCGTATAAAAATCAATAATACGGTTATCCCGGATGATGTTCTTAAAAGCATCATGGGATTCCTGGCGCTTTATATCGGTCTTTTTATCCTGTCGAGCATTCTTCTTGCCTGCATGGGTGTTGATATGATGACGGCTTTGGGTGCGGTTGCAGCCTGTATCGGAAATATTGGCCCCGGATTTGGAACCGTTGGTCCCACTGAAAATTTTGCCCACATGCCAATAATGGGAAAATGGCTGCTTGCCTGGTGCATGCTGTTGGGCAGATTGGAAATTTATACGGTCATCATCCTCTTTGTTCCTGAATTCTGGAAAAAATAATTATTTAATTTCAGGATGGGTGGCCAAAGAATGTAAAAACTGGCGGGTATGCATTTCCATTCTTGATTTAAAAACCGCAACCACTTTCAGCATCAGGGTGTGCCCCACTTGAAAATCCTCTTCAAACAATTGATGCATCTGCTGGCCTGAAACAGTAATAATTGAACATGTTTCAGCACAAATTGCCGTAAAGGTGCCGGATGTTTCCCCCATTAAGGCAGAAACCCCGAATGTTCTGCCGGCTGACACTTCATCTAAGGTCAAAGATTTTCCTGAAGCTGATCTGCAATTTAAAAAAACTTTACCGGACACCAGCATATATAAAAGGGTTTGTTCCTGATTTTGCCGAAAGAGAATGCTTTCTTCATCAAATGTTTCAAGTTGTGCTATGGCACCGACTTTTCCAAGTATGACGTCAGGCAGATCTTTGAGAAAGTATATTTTTTTTAAGTCTTCTTTTTCAACCATTGTTATGAATCCTTAACTAAAGTCACGTTAATTTTCCTTTTAAATCACCAGGGTAAGGTTCTCAATGTCATTAATATGTTCTTTTAATTCCGGATTTTTATCCAGGGTCTTCATGATCATCTGTGCCCGCGTATTAAGATACTTTTTATACTGTTTTGCGACCCCAAGCATCATATGGTAAGCCAGTTCATGATTTTCCTTAAAGAGCTGTTTCATCCGTTCCCCCGAAAGGGTAATTACCTCGCAGGGTTCCTGGCAGACGGCAGTGTAGGCTGCAGTAGATCCTTTAACAAGTGCGGAACTGCCAAAAGAAGATCCGGACTGAATATTATCGAGAATCACATCAATCTCAGGTGTAAGTTTCCTTTTAATGGCTACCTGTCCCATTATCAGCATAAAAAATGTATTTACCTTCTGCTTGACACTTATCAATTGTGTGTTAGTACCAAAAATACTCAATTGTGCTTCATTGGCAATAATTTCAAGCAAATGATCCGGCATTTTTTTTAGCAGATTAATACGTTTTAAATCTTCTATTTTGACCATCTGAACGCCTCAAGCTTAAGTTAAAATAAACATTAACAGAATAAAGGATATGGCAACGGCTGCACCAATACCAATGGGCAGTGTCCCTTCTATAATATCATTGTAAAGCTGGTTTTTCTTTATTTCCAGGCGCTTATCCCGATAGCCCAAAGCAAGCCAGATATTCACCGACACAAAAAGAGCAATTTTTACTGCTGCACTTTTAAAAAAGGAGACAAGGCCTTTGACAAATCCCATTAAAACCCTTTCCGATATCCGGTTTAATGAATTTAAACCCTTATCAGCAACCTTATATGCAAATCGTCCGAACTTTCTATAGGTCCAGTCGGCATCAAGATTTTTGCTTCTGACCTCCGGAATATAGTATCCGGCCAGGATCAGAAGGGTAAATGCAAACGCTCCAAACATGAGCAACTGCAATTGCCCGACCACATGGGCGCCGGTATAGGGTACATAGTGAACCGGGAAAGGCAGAAGATTGTACAAAGGTTGATAAAATACCCCTAAGCCCACGCATAAAAATGCAGCGATTCCCATGGCAAGCAGCATGTTTAAGGGGGGCTCTTTGGCCCGGATACCTGAGTCATGGCCAAAAAAGGTGAAAAACGGCACTTTGATCCCGGCATGATCTACCACACCTGTTGATGCAAACTGCAGTACCAGCCAGATGATAAATATTTTTTCATGAACAGAGGCACTGATGATCATGGATTTGGATACAAATCCGGAAAATAACGGAAATGCGGAGATAGAGGCTGCCCCTACCAGGCAAAACAGGCAGGTTAAAGGCATGGTCTTATAGAGCCCGCCGATTTCAGTACACTTTATTTTCCCCGTCATTTGCAGGACAGAGCCTGCAGCCATAAAGAGAAGCGCTTTATAAATAATATGGCAGAATGCATGGGCCACCGCACCATTTAAGGCAAGTTGGCTTCCAATGCCGATACCCACCAGCATAAACCCGACCTGATTCATCAGGCTGTAGGACAGAACCCTTCTTATATCATTTTCAAGAACCGCATAAAATATGGGCAAGGACACCATCAATGCGCCGATAATAATTAAAATATCAGCACCGGGAAAGGTTCTGATCAGAAGATAAACGGCTGATTTAGTGGTAAATGCACTTAAAAAAACGGTACTGGTCGGTGTTCCCATGGGATATGCATCGGGCAGCCATGCATGAAGCGGAATGGCAGCGGCATTCAAAGCAATACCAATAAAAATCAGGTATGATTCAATCCCGTTAAGTCCGATATAATCAAAGGCAATGGTTCCTGTTTTCTGGACGTAGAGAACAATCCCGGCCAAAAGAATAAGACCGCCGACCAGATGCATCAGGATATATCGGAATCCTGCTTCCCTGGATTCTCTGGTTCTGGATGCAATGATCAAAAAGGTGGAGCTGACCGCCATGATTTCCCAAAAAAGATAAAGGGATAAAAAATCACCTGCCAGGACAACTCCTAAAGTTGAACCAACATAAACAAGTCCTGACACATGCTGGAGATTGTCCTTTACGTGCAGGGCAAATAACACACCTAAAAAGGCCATAATGGTAAATACATAGGCAAATACCAGGGACAATTTGTCCACCCGCCCCATGATCAGCTCATAGCCCCAGAATTCAACGATCCATGTGTTGCCCAGAGAAAGATTTAGCAATGTGATAAATACCACGATGGGTAAAGCCAGCATGTAGGCAGCTTTTACCTTACCTTTTAAAAAGGGTATCAGAACAGCGCCTAATATAAATATCAGTGCAGGAGGGAGCATGTTATCGATCATAATAATCCTCTTTGCGCATGGTAATTTTTCTTAAAGCCTTGGCAGCGAATATCAAAACCACGTAAGAAATGAATCCGTAAACAGCATAAAATCCATAAAAATGGTCCACTGAAAATTCGCCGTGCATATCCACAAAGAATTCTGCGATCAGCACCAGTACCAGGGCCACAAAAAACCCCAACCGAAGCCGTTTTACATTTTTAGGGTTATCAAAAATTGTTAATTCTTTTTTCATTTTTCTTCCTTAGACGTTGGCTACACATGTGAAAAAATATAAATAAAATAAATCACTGCAACACTGATAATGATGTGGAATGCGGTTCTGAATCCAGGGACTTCATCATGTTCCAGGGCTTCAAATTCTTCTTCATTGAATTTTTTCTTTTTTGTTCCCATAAAATTATTCCTTGATTTTATTCCTTGATCTTAATTAAAGCGCCAAACCGACTTTTATCAGGTTGACAAAAACCGTTGGATAAAAGAATAAAACGATTGAAATGATGGCTGTTATCATCAAAGGGATGAGAAGACAAAGATTTGCTTCCTTTATTTTCACGGGAATACCCTTTTCTTCTTCTTCACTTTTCCCGAAAAATCCTTTATACACGATGGGTAAAAAATAGAATGCATTAAGAAATGATGACACCAGCAGGACAAGCATGAAAATGGTCTGCTGGGCTTCAAGGGTTCCTAAAATCAAATTCCATTTGCTGTAAAATCCGCCGGCTGGCGGAAGCCCGATAACCCCTAATGAACCAATAAAAAAGGCAGCAAAAGTAAAGGGCATTTTTTTACCTAAGCCCTCCATCTGGCTGATATATTTCTTTCCCGTTGCCACAAAAATAGCACCGGCACAAAAAAACAGGGT
>JAGLNZ010000069.1 GCA_023139225.1 Desulfobacula sp.
GGTTCGTTGAGCACGTCTTATACAGCTGATGTCTGGGGAGAGGCAACGGCAGGAAAAAAAGCCCAGGTGTTAAGCCTTAATGCTGCAATTAAAGATTTAAGGGTGTCCATTCATGAACTGGCGGCCAATATTGCCGAAACCTGGATTGATATTATTGCCGCCCGGAACAAAAAAATTATTTTAGACCATCAGATCAACATCAACAAAACCCTGCTGGAACTTCAGAAATTAAGATTTGCCAATGGAAAGGCAAATGCCCTGGAGGTATCCCAGCAGCGGGAAGCCTTGGCAGAGGCAAGTTCCCAGGTTCCATTGCTTGAAAAGCAGGAGCAGCTTTTATTGAACAAGCTTACCTTTTTATCCGGGAAAACAGGGATTGACGCGATCGGGGTGAACACAAAAAAATTTCCAGAGCCTGTACCGCTTCCCAGGGTTGGTATTCCGTCGGATCTGCTGGAAAACCGGCCGGATATCCAGGCGGCCAGGATGCGGTTATCTTCATCCAAGTGGGAAATTGCAGCAGCAAGGGCAGATCTTTTACCATCCTTTAAACTGACAGCACAGGCCCTGTTTTCAAGTGGAGAGCTTGATCTTATGTTCCATAACTGGGTGGCAACACTTGCGGCAAGCATTGCAGGTCCGATTTTTGACGGGGGATTTCGAAAAGCAGAGGTAAAACGAACCAAAGCTGCTGCCCGGGAACAATTAAATCTTTATGCCAGGACTGTGGCCAGGGCCATTTACGAGGTTGAAGACAGCCTGGTCAGCATTCAAAAACAGGATGCCTATATTAGATTGCTTGAAGAAGAGCTGTCCGTGGCAAGGCTGACCTTGAAAGATGCCATGGTACAGTATCAGAACGGTCAAAGCAGTTATTTGTCCTATCTTACCGCCTGGACCGGTATCGAGAGACTGGAAAAACAATTGGTTGAAGAACAGGCATTGATTATCAAAGAGCGGATCGGGCTTTACAGAGCCCTTGGATGGCAGCCTGCAAAATAGGTTTGAATATATGATAATGTGGAGTGAATACGATGAGTATCCTTAAACTGATGATAAAAATTATCATCCCTGTCTGTTTGATTTGGGCAGGATTTGCAGGTTTTAATTATTTTAAGTCCAAAGAACCGAAAATGAAACGAAAGCCACCCAAAAAACAGGTGATAGTTGTAGAGACTATTTCCATGAAGCCGGGGAACTATATAAGTTCGATTCATGTCATGGGTACGGTCGTGCCGGACAGGCAGATTAGTTTAAAATCCAAAGTATCCGGGGAGGTTGCATTCATTTCTTCCAGGTTTGTACAGGGCGGGGTAATGAAAAAGGGCGAGATGATTTTAATGCTTGACGATTCAGACTATAGAATAGAGATCCGGAAAGCTAAAAGTGCCCTTGATAAAGCTCTTTCCGATCTTGCTATTGAGCAAGGCAGTCAATTGATTGCAAAAGAAGAGCTCAAACTGATTAACGAGGCTTTAAAAGACGTGGTAAAGGCAACAGACCTTGCCCTGCGAAAGCCCCAGCTTGTCAAGGCAAAGGCAGTGGTAGAAAGTGCCAGGGCTGATCTTGAAAAGGCAGAATTGAGTCTGTCCCGGACAAAGGTTGTTCTCCCTTTTAATGCCCTTGTTCTTGAAAAACATGTCGATTTAGGATCACTCGTGACTGTCCAGGGATCACTTGCCATCCTGGTAGATGTGGATACTTACAGGATTGAAGCCCAGGTGCCGCCGGACAGGCTGGCGGCATTTAATACACCTGGAGTATCCGAAAGCGATGCCATTATTCACTCCCAGTATTCAAACCAGACCTGGCAAGGCAAAGTAGTTCGAATAACCGGAAAAATAACTGATAAAAGCCGGATGGCGGGCGTTATTATTTTAGTGCCTGATCCTCTGGGATTAAAAACTCCGGGAATAAGGGTGCAATTGCTGCTGGATGACCATGTGGATGTCAGGATTATGGGAAAAACCCTTGAAAACGTATTTTCCATGCCAAGATCCATACTAAGGGATGGGAATACCGTCTGGGTTTATCATTCAGGAGTTCTTGAGATCAAAAAGGTACGTCTTGCCTGGAAGGAAGACGGACGGGTTTTTATCAAATCCGGTATCAGCTCGGGGGATAAAGTGATTACATCGGATCTGCCGGCTCCTGTAAAAGGTATGGCCCTGCAACCGGCTTCTGGAGACCTCCCATGACACAAGATGCAGATCAAAAGACTGCCAAAGGACCCATTGCCTGGATGGCAGGCAATTCGGTTGCAGCCAACCTGATCATGGCTGTGCTTCTTATTGGCGGGATTTTTATGGGGTTTAACATCAAGCAGGAAGTGTTCCCGGAATTCAGTCTTGACAGGGTCAATATTTCTATTGCCTATCCCGGTGCAAGCCCGGAAGAAGTGGAAAC
>JAGLNZ010000690.1 GCA_023139225.1 Desulfobacula sp.
GATATTGCAAGAAATATTATTTCAGGGACCAAAAGACGGGTGCCTATTTTGGGATATCCTGAAGATAATATCAAACCGATTCCAATTCTTCCCATGGAGGAACTCTATACAAGATATTATCTCAGGTTTGAAGCTCAGGATCATCCGGGTGTGCTTTCAAAGATTTCCGGAATCCTGGGGGAAAACAATATCAGTATTAAATCGGTCCATCAAAAGGGGAGAAAAACTAATGGGAAAGTGCCCGTTGTAATGATCAGCCATATGGCCAAGGAAGCATGGGTGCAACAGGCCTTAAAACAAATTTCAAAAACAGATTCGGTTGTGGGTGATCCTATTGTTATTAGAATAGAAGAAACTGCTCAGGAGTAGAAAGAAGAATGAAAATATTGGTTGCAGATCTGGAAGGTGTATTCTTACCGGAAATATGGATTAATGTAGCAAAAAAAACCGGGATTGAACAACTTAAACTAACCACCCGGGATATCAGTGATTATGATGTGTTAATGACCAAGCGGCTTTCCATATTAAAGGAGAATAATTTAAAGATTCAGGATATTAAAGATGTGATTGCCACTTTAGAGCCTCTTGAAGGCGCCCTGGATACTTTAAACTGGATCAGGAAAGAGTCACAGATTATAGTATTGTCGGATACCTTTGAAGAGTTTGCAAAACCCTTGATGGCAAAATTGAATTATCCAGCCCTTTTATGCCATAATCTGACCATTGATAAAGAAGGCAATATCACAGATTACAACATCAGGATCAATGATCAGAAAAAAGAGGCGGTTAAAGCCCTAAAGGGACTTAATTATCACGTGATCGCCTTTGGAGATTCCTATAATGATATCGGGATGATCACAGAAGCAAATCAGGGATTTTTCTTTAAGCCCCCGGATTCAGTGATAACGGATTTTCCTGATATCCCGGTGACAAGGAATTATTCGGAACTTAAAACCATGATCAGCTCATTATTAGACATATGATAATCAATATTGATGATTTTAAAAATGTGAAAGCCCTTGTCATCGGTGATTTGATGATGGATGAGTATCTGTGGGGCAGTGTAGATCGGATTTCGCCCGAAGCACCGGTTCCAGTGGTTTGTGTTGAAAAAGAAACTCATGCTCTTGGCGGTGCCGGAAATGTTATTAATAACCTGGTGGCTATGGGAGCAAAAGTACTGGCTGTCGGTACGGCAGGGACGGGCAAAGCAGGCCGGATGATATTTGAGAAGCTTGAAGATTTGGGCATTAAGACAGATGGGATCATCACTGAGCCGCAAAGGCCCACAACTTTGAAAACAAGGGTGATTGCATCCAACCAGCAGGTATTGAGAATTGACAAGGAAGTAAAAAAGAATATCAATGCCCATACCCTTGAAAAATTAATTGAAATAATTGAGAGCAAAATTTTAGATGTGGATCTGATTGTTCTTTCGGATTATGATAAAGGCCTTGTAACCAAAGAGCTGGTCCAACAGACTGTCAAGCTGGCAAGAAAATATAAGGTCCTGACGCTGGCCGATCCTAAATCTCTGAACTTTTCCAAGTATGAACAGGTCTCGATCCTCACGCCAAATAGAAAAGAGACAAGCCTTGCTGCAAATATGGATATCAAATCAGAAAAAGACCTCTTTGCCGCCGGACAGAAAATCATGGATAAAGTTAAGCTGGAAAAGCTTTTAATTACCTGTGGCAAGGATGGAATGGTTTTGTTTGAAAATAATGAAAAACCGTACACCATTGCATCCAAAGCCCGACAGGTGTTTGATGTTTCCGGAGCCGGGGATACAGTGATTTCTCTTTTGGGCCTCGGGCTTGCAGTCGGTGCAACATTTAAAGAAAGTGCTAAGGTCGCCAATGCAGCAGCAGGAATTGTTGTGGCAAAGGTCGGTACGGCAACTGCCACCACTGATGAGCTTAAGCAGGCCCTAACTGATTAAAAATGTTCTGGCAAATAATTAAAAGAGCTTGACACAAACAAGACAATTCTATATATTGCCTTTCGTTGTTGCGGGGTGGAGCAGTCTGGTAGCTCGTCGGGCTCATAACCCGAAGGTCGTTGGTTCGAATCCAGCCCCCGCTACCAAAAAAATCAAGGGTTTAGCTAATTAGGGCTAAACCCTTTTTAGTTTCGC
>JAGLNZ010000691.1 GCA_023139225.1 Desulfobacula sp.
ATACACCCTCTTAAAAGAAAAAGCGGTTAATTCCGGTGCGGATCCGGATAATCTGGATGAAGTGGAAGTGGTTGAATTTCAAAAATTCAATATTGTACGAAATTTTTCCCCCAGGGGTAAAATATTCAGAACAAAAATGCAGATCAAGCCCGGTCTGATCAAAGAATTTGAAAATATTTTGCATTAAATAAAAGAGGTAATAATGTTAGAGGCATTAAATAAAACAGGTCTTGTGTTCTTCCCTGCTTTTGACTGGGCCATAGATCCGACCCATCCTGAAAGAGAAGAAAGGCTTCTGTATACCCAGGATCAGGTTATAGAGGAAGGTGTCTTTGATATCAGGGGCATTATCGAATATAAGCCTGAACTTGTTACCAATCAGGATGTCAGACGGGCACATTTCTGTGTACCTGATGAAAAAACCATTACCACTGAATCTCATCTTATCAGTGCAGGAGGGGCGAAAGCCATTGCCGATGCTGTTTTAAATAAAGAGGTGAAAAACGGATTTGCACTGGTTCGTCCTCCGGGGCACCATTCCATGAGGGTTTCCCATGGCGGCAGGGGATTCTGCCACATCAACATCGAAGCCATTATGGTGGAATATATCAGGTCACAGTTTGGTGTTAAAAAAATAGCAGTAGTTGATACCGATTGCCATCATGGAGATGGAACCAATGATATCTTCTGGCATGATCCTGATGTGTTGTTCATTTCCCTGCACCAGGATGGAAGAACCATGTATCCCGGCTCAGGATTTCCAGATGAACTTGGAGGACCCAATGCAAAAGGCTCTAACCTGAACATACCATTGCCGCCGGGCACTTCCACTGAAGGCTATCTTTATGTTATCAATAATTGCGTATTACCTGTTTTAAATGAATTTAAGCCTGATCTTATTGTGAACTCTGCCGGACAGGACAACCATTATACCGACCCTTTAACCAATATGAATTTTTCAGCCCAGGGATATGCAAAGATGACCTCTCTTCTTAAACCGGATATTGCTGTTCTTGAAGGCGGATATTCAATTGAGGGGGCGCTGCCCTATGTAAACCTGGGAATCATCCTTGCCATGGCAGGCCTTGATTATTCCGGTGTTGTTGAGCCTGATTTTAATCCTGAACGGCTGAAGCAATCCGTAAGCATTACTGACAAGATCAAAAAAACTGTCGATCTTATCAACGCCTATTGGACTCAAAAGGATACGTTAAGAGAAAAATCCGGGACTCCCGGTGATCTTGCGGTCAGGCACCGGGAAATATTTTATGATACTGACAATATCTTTGAACGGCAAAAAGAAAAAGTCAGGATTTGCAGGGACTGTGGCGGGTGTTTTGAAATTGATTCAACAGCAACGCCAGGATATCATATTCTTGCTGTGCATATTCCTATCAATGCCTGTAAAGCCTGTATTGAAGCAGGATATAAATTTTTTGACCGGGCAGATAAAAATAAATTTGACAAAGTCTTTTTACAGGATAGAACAAAAGACACCTATGAAATAAAGTGACTTCGGATACAAAAGACTACGGGCATCTTGAAACAAGATCCCTTGTGATTCAAGCCATAAGGGATTTTTTTACCGGCAATCTTTATCTTGAAGTGGAAACTCCCATCAGAAACCCCAGTGTTATTCCCGAAGCTCATATTAATCCTGTCACAGCAGAAGGCCAATACCTGCAGGCTTCTCCTGAATTATGCATGAAACGGTTGTTATCAAAAGGATTTGATAAAATATTCCAGATCTGCAAATGCTTTAGAAAAAA
>JAGLNZ010000692.1 GCA_023139225.1 Desulfobacula sp.
GCGGCAAGGCTCCATCTTGGAAACAAGATAAAATATCAAGATAAAATCATCAATTTAGATCGTCCATGGCAAAAACTGTCTATAGAACAGGCTTTTGACATCTTTGCAGATAATACTCTTTTCAAAGCATTAGAAGACAATAGTTTTGATGAAATCATAAGCTTTCAAATAGAGCCCAATCTTGGAAATACAACACCTGCCTTTTTGTATGATTATCCGGCAAGCCTTGCATCATTGGCAAAACTAAAACCGGATAATCCTGCCTATGCGCAGAGATTTGAATTATATATGGCCGGTATTGAACTTGCTAATGGATTTACCGAACTGACCGACCCTGTTGAACAACGAAAAAGATTTAAAAAAGAAAACCGCATCCGGGTATCTCAAAATAAAAATCCGATCTCCCTGCCTCACAAATTTCTAAAAGATCTTGAAACCATGCCCGATACTGCAGGTATTGCACTGGGTATTGACAGGCTTGTCATGATTTTTTGCGATGCCCCATCCATTGACGATGTGGTGGCTTTTACACCCGAAGCACTATAGCAAAGCATAACATCATAAAAACAAATGCTTTTGGAATTTTAAATATCTTTCAGGAAACTAATCAAAAAAATGAGAATCACTGTAAAAATAAAAAAGAAAAAGGCGGATGCTATAGTTGCAATGAACATTTCTGATATCATTGTTGATGTTTCGGCAATTGAACATTGGTAGTGCTTAAACATATTAAATACAAAAATATAGGCTGCCACACCAATGGGCGGTATGGGCAAAAAAAAACGCATACTGCCGCCGGTCAGCTGTTCTTTGAAATAGTAGAGACAAACTCCTGCAACAAGCATCAATAACCCGGAAATAGCGATAGCCAATATATTTATTTTTAAAATTTCATTTTCCATTCTGTAATAACCTGTAATTTATCAACAAAAATTTTTCTTTCTTGCTGTGTTTTCCAATTTGAGCTAAAATAAAACAGTCCGATACTATAATTTTCAGAAAAAATTGACAAGTTTTAATTAAGGTAAAATTATGGACAAAAAGCCTCCCGGTGAAGATTTAAAAGACATAAATAAAAATCTTGAAAAGCAAATTGAAACACTACAATATGCAGAAAAGATTAATTATACGCTTTATGACATCTCCAATGCGGTAAACACAACCCACAACCTTGAAGAATTATATCAATCAATTTATGACTCGCTTAACAAGCTGATGCCGCTGCCAAATTTTTTTATTGCAATTTATGACAATAAAAACGAGACCATTAATTTTGAGTATTTCATTGATGAATATGATGATGATTTCCCTATCATTGAAAATTTAGAAGAACCAAACTGCCTGACCGGTGAGGTAATACTAGCCAGGCGGCCTTTGTTTTTAAAAGAAAACATGCTCCTTGAAAGGGCAAAAAAAAACAGGATTGTCGGGACTATCCCTAAAATATGGCTTGGAATTCCGCTGATCATTCAAGATAAAGTTATTGGTGTTATTTGTGTTCAAAGCTATACAGACCCTGACTATTTTTCACACAAACATCTTGAAATCCTTATTTCCGTTTCTGAACAGATTGCCATTGCCATAGAAAGAAAGCAAATTCTTGATGCCCTGGAAAAAAAAGAAAAAACATTAAGCCTCATCACAGATAATACAAGTTCCATAGTTGTTATCGTGGATTCCCAGGGGATCTATGAATTTGTTAATCCCGCTCATAAGCTGCTTGGATATGATTTCAACGATTTGGTTAACACCTCGTTTTTTGATCTTGTCCATCCGGATGATGTAGAAAAACTCATGCTTTTTCTTGAAAAGGGCATTGCAGGAAGTGTTTCCCATATCACTTTGGAATTTAGGATTAAAAATAGTACCGGTGTTTTTCACAGCTTTGACGGGACTTTTGATTTAATCAAAAACAAAGACGGGTTCATGGAAAAAATAGTCTTTATCGGAGAAGATATTTCAGAAAAAAAAAGAACACAAAAAGCATTGCATGAAAGCGAAAAACGATTTAGCCTGATCTTTGATACCAGCCCTGATTCAATTCTTATCACCAATCTTGAAACCGGAACAATTTTGGATGCAAACAAAGCATTTATTGAATTTTCCGGTTTGAAAAAAAACGAGATCATTGGAAAAACAACAAAAAAAATTGGTATCTGGAAAAATGATAAGCAGCGCTCTGCATTTATCGCCAGGTTAAAAAAAAAGGGGTATTATGAAAATCTTGAAGCAAAACTCTTTTTGAATAACAAAAGTATTTTTACCCTTGTTTCATCAAGCTTGCTGCAACTTGAAAGTATCCCCCATGTTATTTCCATCATTCGTGACATATCTGATAGAAAAAACCTTGAAGTACAAATTCGCCAACGCC
>JAGLNZ010000693.1 GCA_023139225.1 Desulfobacula sp.
GCCCATTTCGGTTACCTGAAAGAAGAAGGGGCCAATCACGGGTTTATCCATCCCACCCCGTGGGACAACCAGGAAATTTCCCGTGAAATCAATAAAACCATCAGCATGTACCAACTGGCACTGGATATTCTTCCCAATCACAGCACACCGTTGATCATCCATCATGCTTCAGGTCTGGCAGACTGGATACGGCAGATTGAATTAAAAGAAAATATGGAATTTCAAAGACTTGGCACAACTATTGGGTGGTGGCAGACCAAGGATCAGTCTTTTTTGTAAATCCGGTTCAAGTATTTTATTTGGAAATTTGTATCCTTGTATGGTAGTATCCATAAAAAGTTCAACCCTTATTTCAATATTATAAAAGATAATTTAATGCGAAAAAGCATTTAGTTTGTTGTTTGATTTTTTTGATGGTATTCACACTAAAAAAGGATTTTCATATGGGGAAAAAAGCAGCAGACAAGTCAATAGAAGATCAGGTGAAAGATTTAAAGTCTAAGTTGCGAAAATCAAAAAAAGAGATTGAAGATTTAAAGGTTGCTGAAAAACGATCAAGATCTGTATTGGAAGTCTCTCCAAATCCCATTGTTATTTATGATATGCAGGGAAATGTCGAATACCTGAACCAGGCATTTACAAAAATTTTTGGCTGGGTTCTGGATGATTTTAAAGGCAGGAAACTTGATTTTGTGCCCAAAAAAAATTGGCCGGAAACCCAGAAAGCCATCAAACAGTTGTTTGATGTGGGCCAGGCTGAAATAGTGACTCAGCGGTATACCAAAGACAAAAAAATTCTGGATGTGGAGCTGAGCTGTGGATCATTTAAGGACAAAAAGGGAGTTTTGCTTGGCTCATTTGTGATTCTTCGTGATGTTACCTTAAAAAAACAGTCTGAAAGAAAAATAAGCAAATTGAATATTAATTTAAAAAAACGAGCCAAAGAATTGGAATCTTTGAATGAAAATTTGCAGAAAGCTGTTGATTATGCCATTGAAATGAGCCATGAGGCCCAAGAGGCCAATAAATCAAAAAGCGAGTTTCTGGCCAATATGAGCCATGAAATCAGGACCCCCATGAACGGGGTCATCGGAATGACCAATATCCTTCTGGATGAGAGCAATACACCAGAGACCCGGGATGGACTTGAAACCATAAAAAGAAGTGCGGAAACCCTTTTAACTATTATAAATGATATTCTTGATTTTTCAAAAATCGAAGCCGGCAAACTGGATATTGAAGCCATTGATTTTAATTTAAGAAATATGATGGATGAGACCCTCGCACTTTTGGCCATGAGAAGTCATGAAAAAGGGATTGAGCTTACCTATGCATTTGATGATAATGTCCCTTCCCTGCTCATTGGTGATCCCACAAGGCTTCGCCAGATTATCATGAACCTTGTTGGCAATGCTATTAAATTTACGGACAAGGGCGGGGATATCAATATCAGGATCAAGCAGACCAGGGAAATGAAAAACCGTGTGAAAATTTCTTTTAGAATAGAAGATACCGGCATTGGAATGGGAATAGAGGATACCAAAAAATTGTTTCAATCTTTTCACCAGGTGGATGCCTCCACCACAAGAAAATACGGGGGAACAGGTCTGGGGCTTGCTATTTCAAAACAATTGTCGGAGTTGATGGGAGGGGATATAAAGGTGGAAAGCCTAGCGGGCAAGGGTTCTGCGTTTACCTTTTCCATTTTGTTTGAAAAACAGAGAAATGTGGTTGAAAAATTGAGAATCCCGCCTGAAGATTTGAAAGGGAAAAGGATTCTGATTGTTGATGATAACCAACTCAATCTTGAGATTCTGGATGGTTTTTTAAAAAAATGGAACTTTTTTGTTGAAGCAACAACAGATGGTAACCATGCTGTTCAAATATGCCAACTGATGGCAAAAACAAATATGCCCTTTGATATGATCATAACAGACTATCAGATGCCTTCAATAGACGGAGCCCAACTTGGAAGGATCATTAGAAACGACGAGGATACAAAAGATATTAAATTAATTATGCTGACCTCCCGGGGGCTCCGAGGAGAAGCAAAAAAGATGAAGGAAATCGGGTTTGACGGGTATCTTTCAAAGCCGATTCGCCGTTCACAGCTTTTTGATTCCATTGTCCTTGTTTTTAGTGGAGAAAATCAAAATCAGGAGGCTTCAAAAGAGATTATTACAAAATATCGCACCAAAGATATCCAAACAAATAATACAAAAATTCTGGTGGTGGAAGATCACCCGGTAAACCAGAAAGTCATTCAAAGTATTTTAACCAAGCTTGGTTTTCAACACCAGGTTTCCAATGATGGTCAAAAGGCTTTAAAGGAACTTGAGAAAAATAATTATGACCTTGTATTAATGGATGTTCAAATGCCTGTGATGGACGGATATACATGTGCGTCCCACATCAGAGCCGCTGATTCAAAGGTGATGAATCGGGATATTCCCATCATTGCACTGACAGCACATGCCATGAAAGGCGACATGGAAAAATGTATAAATGCCGGGATGAATGATTACACAACAAAGCCTGTGGACAGTCATGCATTAATTCAAAAAATCAACAACCTGCTGTTCCAAAAGAAAGACGATATAAAGATTTTGATTGATAAAGACAAACTTAAACCCTAGAAAAACATATATTAATAACAAAAAAAATTGTTTTCTATGAATATTATTTCAACCATTGTTCCCATATTTATCATTATTTTTTTAGGGTTATTTGCAAAACAAATAAAGTTTATCACGCCGGATTTTCTAAACCAGGCCAACCGTTTG
Organism: Desulfobacula sp.; assembly: GCA_023139225.1. Lineage (GTDB taxonomy): Bacteria > Desulfobacterota > Desulfobacteria > Desulfobacterales > Desulfobacteraceae > Desulfobacula. The sequence goes on from JAGLNZ010000693.1 coordinate 2,784, forward strand.
GTATACTATATTGCTATTCCGGCAATGATCTTCAGCTCTATTTCGAAATCAGCCTTAAACACCCAGATGAATATTAAAGTGATTATCATCACTCTTGTTTCGCTGATGGCAATCAGTACCGTTGCTTTTGGGGCAGCCTGTTTTTTGAAAATGGCAAGGCCATCAAAAGGAACCTTTATTCAATGCTCGTTTCACGGCAATCTTGGCTATATCGGTCTTGCGGTTGCATTTTATTATCTGGGGAACAGCGGGTTTGTAAAAGCTGCAATTATAGCAGGATTTGTGATGATACTTCAGAATATCCTGGCGGTCATTGTCCTGCAATACTACCGCAGGGGCGGCAAAGACCATCCAGGGATGTTTGATACCATGAAAAAAAC
>JAGLNZ010000694.1 GCA_023139225.1 Desulfobacula sp.
ATCCGGACGGGCTGACCCGGCAGGTTCAGATTTTTCTCGGGCTTGGCGTGTTGATTATTAATCTGCTTGTTTATGCTGTTTATTTAAAAAAAAGAAAGTGTAAATAAAAAATATTAAAATCTGTTTTTATTTACTGATTTTATTAAATGTTGCTTTTGTCTGCAAACCCAGATCTTTTGGAGAAAGTTCAATTTGCAGCCCGCGCCGCCCGGCGCTGACATAAATATTATTGAATTTCAGGGCTGAATTATCAATAATCGTCATTAATTTTTTCTTTTGTCCAATTGGACTGACACCGCCTGAAATATACCCTGTTGTGCGCTCAACATCCTTTTTGTCAGCCATTTTAGCTTTTTTTGATCCAATAACTTTTACAAACGCTTTTAAATCCAATTGCCTGGATACCGGCACAACAGCAACTGCTAGATCCCTGTTATCAACGGATACCACAAGAGTTTTGAAAATTTGATCAAAGGCAATATTTAATTTTTGGGCAGCCTCTTCACCATAAGCTTTGGAATCAGGGTTGTGTTCATATTGATGAAGTTGATAATTTATTTTTGCTTTTTTCAAGCAATTTATTGCAGGCGTCATTATTACTATCCATTTTTTTTATATATAATTATTGGATTTCAGATATTTAAAACCTTTATTCCTCAAATTGATAAATTCATAAAGAGTGTGAGCATCACTGTTAACATATAAAGATTTACACGAAGAGAGCATTGCTTCTAAATTTTTTTCACAGGTTTTGCTGTTCACTAAATTTGCACAGTTTAATTCTAATGAAATGCCGGCTTTGTTTGCAGCACAAACAATCTCAATGATATCTTTTGTATTTAAATAATCAGAAAACTGCTGAGAGCATAAATGACCTAATAATTTTATTTTTGAGCCATATCGGTTAATGGCGTTTAAATATCCATTTTTGATTAAGCCCGGATTGCCGGAATACATTTGCTTATGAGCGGATAGTATCAAAAATTCTGGAGAAAAATTCTGGATATTATCGCATATATCACCATTTTCATTCAACAAATCTGCCTCCACTCCAAAAATAACATGAACATCATTATGGATATTTTTCCATCTTCCCGAAGCAATAATGCTGTAATGAGTGTTTGCATAAAAATGATAGGTGTTCAGATATTCCTGGTTATGATCGGTAATGGCAATTTCTTTATATCCTAATTTTCCGGCCTGAATTACAATCTCATCTATTGAATTCATTCCGTCTGAGATTGTTGAAGAGTGAATATGATAGTCCCCTGAAGAATTGTCATTTATTATTTTCATTGCAGTTCCATACTTTTTGGCTTTTTGATTCATAATTGGTGGCGATAATACCGGAAAAAATAAGCGCCATGCTGTAAAAATGAACCATACTGACACTTTCATTCAAAAAAAGATATCCTAAAAAACCACTGAACAAAGGAAGGGTATAGTATACCATGCCTGCCTTGGATGGTCCCAATACAACAATGGCATTATTCCACAACACAAAGGCACACAGTGATGCAAAAATACCCACATAAAGAATGGCCGGGATGGTGGTTTGATTTAAAAAGGATTGATGAACCGTGGTTTGTTCCCATAAGAAAAATGGAAATAAAAAAAGCAGTCCCAGGATAAAAGTTGCAAACTGCAATGCTTTAATGCTCAGACCTTCTGGCTTGTTTTTTAGAAAAAGGCTGTAAACGGCAAATATGATAGAGGCAATTAACATCCAGACATCACCAATATTAAAAGAAATATTTAAGAGGGTTGCCATGTCCCCTTTTGTGATCAGAAAGAGGACGCCGATTAAAACAAGTGTGATGCCAATCCCTTTTTTGACGGTCAAAAGTTCTTTGTAGAGAATTCTGGAAAGAATAATAATAAATATGGGAAATGTTATGGCAATGAGCGACAGATTCATGGCAGTTGTTTTATGTCCTGCAAAATAAATCAGGGTGTTGAAGATCGTGATGCCCAGAAAGGATGTGATTGAAAAGTATGCCATATGCTTTTTGATAATCGGCCATTCCTGCAAAAGATTCCTGGTGGCAAAGGGTGCAAAAACAATCACTGCCACCAGCCATCTGAAAAAAGCAAGGCTGACAGGCGGGATATTGTCACTAAGCCCCCTTGCAACAATGAAATTTCCTGACCATATGGCTGTGGCACCAATGGCAAAAAGGTAGCCGGCAAGAATAGATTGCGTTTTTAATGTATCATTCATGTTTTATACTCTCCTTTTAAATTTACTCTAATATGCCTGACCTGTCTGAATAAAAAAGATACAGATTTGAAGAAAAAAAAGGATTACAGATAAAAAATTAAATAAAACTTCTTTCCAAAAGTAAAATATTCCTTTAAATTACAACATGTAATATATAGGATGGCAGATCTATTTTATTAAAAAAGAAAAGAAATCATATGGCAGAGCAAAAAGAAAAAAATAAAAAATTTTTATATGAATCACTGGCAGAGGAGATCCGTTTAAAGATCAGCCAAAAGGTATTCAGACCCGGTGAAAAACTGCCTTCTGTAAGAGAAATGCACAAGACGATGAATAAAAGTATTACAACTGTTTCAAAGGCCTATGTATTGCTTGAATCCAGGGGTCTGATTATTGCCAGGGACCGTTCCGGGTATTATGTAAGAGCGAAAAATTATTTCAGGATGAAAAGACCGGAAAAAAGTCAGTCAAATTTATCGCCTAAATTGATCCGCCGGTCAGGGATTGTCGAGGAAGTTCTTGATTCCCTTGGTGATGAATCAAAGGTTCAGCTTGGTGTTGCCTATATTTCCCCCAGGCTTTTCCCGTTCAGCCAGTATACAAAAATTTTAAAAAATCTGACCCAGAAAGAGGTGCGCAAAGCAATTGTTTTTGACAAACCCGCCGGGTTGTTAAAGCTTCGACAGCAGATATCCTTAAAATATATGGGTCTGGTGAACAACATTGGCCCGGATGATATTGTTATTACAAACGGGTGTACGGAAGCCCTGGTTATCTGTCTTATGGCTTTTCTCAAAAAAGGGGATACAGTGGCCATTGAAGTTCCATCTTTTTATGGTATTTTTACCATGCTTGAGAATATGGGTGCTTTGGTATTGGAGATTCCCACATGCCCGGAACATGGGGTAGATTACGATGCATTAAAAAAGGCTGTTGAATCCAAAGAGATCAAATGCTGCATTCTGAATTCAAATTTTCACAACCCCCTTGGGTCTTTGATGTCTGATTCAAAAAAACAAAAAATTGTAAGGCTGCTCAATAAGCACGGCATCCCGTTAATTGAAGATGATATTTATTCGGAATTGTATTATGAGAAGCAGCGGCCATTGCCTTTAAAGCATTTTGATGCGGCAGATCTTGTTATCACCTGTTCGTCATTTTCAAAAACACTTGCACCGGGCTTAAGGGTCGGCTGGGTGATTCCGGGTAATAAATTTAAAAAAGAGATTTTAAAGATTAAATCCGGTATGTCAATTACAACCTCAACCCTTGATCAGTATATCCTGGCAAAATTCATTGAAACAGGTCTATATGATAAGCACTTGAGACGGTTTAGAAATATATTGCGAAAACAGCTCCATCTTGTTGTAAAGGCAATTGACAAGTACTTTCCCAAAGGGATTCGAATGGTCATTCCCAAAGGCGGGTTTTTACTTTGGATTCAACTTCCAAAAGGGGTGAACAGTGTTGAACTGTATCGGAATCTGCTCCCCGAAGATATTGTCATCCTGCCGGGACCTGTCTGTTCTTCTTCAGAAGGGTTTGAAGACTACATACGGTTAAGTTGCGGTTCTCTTTTTGATGAGACCATGGAAAATGCGTTAAAGACAATCGGCCACCATATTAAAATAAGTATGAAAAACAGGTGAGCTTGTCTTTTTTATGTAATTAATTGTGTTATAATATGGATTGTTTATAAAAAAATATTAGGTGTCCGCTGCTTTTCAAGCATGATAAAGATAAAAATTTAAGGGATAGTATCATGTCCATCATTTCAAGCATTGATAAAAATAATGATCTGACGATTTTTACAACAACTGAAAATCCAACACTTGATGAGTTTATGACAGCGGTAAAATCTTTTTATGATGATGAACCCACCAGGAACGTTATATTTAATTTAAACCAGGCATCGGTATGGGATCTTTCCGGTCAGGATATTGAAAAAATAGCCTATTTTGCCCCCAGGTTTGATAAAAGAAGAGCAGGTGCCAAGACCGCAATTGTTGCACCGGACAGACTCTCCAATACGCTTTCACAATTGTTTGTATTATTCGGGAAGTCGAAAGATTTGCCCATCAAGGTAAAACTTTTTCAAACAACAGACAAAGCCATGGAATGGATCATTAAGAATGATTAGAAAAATGGATTCAATCATTAAAATAAATCATTTAACAAAATTTTATGGCAGATCCCGGGGCATAGAAGATTTAAATTTGAGCATTAATAAAGGTGAAATTTTTGGTTTTCTTGGACCTAACGGCGCAGGAAAATCAACTACAATCCGTCTTATGCTCAATTTACTGCGTCCTAGTTCCGGAGTGGTGAAAATTTTTAATAAAAATGTACAAAAATATTATACACAAATTTTTAAACATATTGGCAATGTTCCGGGTGAGTTAAAGCTGTATGAAGAATTGACCGGCAGTTATTTTTTAAACTACATGAACAAATTTTCCCTACAGGAACCAAAATGGCAGAGCCAGTTAATTGATGCATTTCATCTAAGCGATGCAGATTTAAAAAAAAAGATCAAACATTACTCTCATGGAATGAAACAAAAATTAGGTATCATACAGGCCCTGCAGGATGATCCGGAACTGATTATCATGGACGAGCCTTCGGAAGGTCTTGATCCCATGAATAAAAACATCCTGTATGATTATCTGGAAAAATTTAAAGCCTTGGGGAAAACAATTTTTTTTTCTTCACATTATCTTGCCGAGGTGGAAAAAATCTGCGATCGGGTGGGTCTGGTGAAAAACGGCAGATTAATTACCCGGGAATCCATATCGTCTTTAAAAGAAAAAATGGTTCGGCGCTTAGAAGTCATATTTGCACAACCGATTTTCAGAGAAGATTTTGATCTTCAAAATACTGATATCCTGGAACACGATTCCCATCGACTGGTTCTTAATGTAAGGGGAAATATTAATTTGTTATTAAAAAAAATAACTGAATATGAAGTAAAGAACCTGGTCTTTCCCGAGCCATCGCTTGAGGATACTTTTATGACCTTCTACGAAAAGGAATAAAAGTTATAATGCTCAAATATTTTTCCCATTTGAAAAAAATATTGTTAGACCAGAAATATAATTTAATCATTTTAACTTTGTTTTGTTTTATGTTTGAATTATTATTTGCCTGGGTGTTTTTTGAATCAAAAATAAGCGAAGTTGTTGTATCGTTTATGAAAATGCTTCCCCCGGCATTTGCGGCTTTTATCGGGATACAGGGCGGAACGCCACAATTTGCCACACAAATGCTGGCGTTTGGATATACGCATCCAATCATTATCATCAGTCTTGCTTTCCTGCAGATCAGTATTCCGGCCCGGTATATTGCAGGGGAGATTGAATTGAAAACTTTTGATATTTTGTTAACTAAACCCGTCAAACGCTTTATTATTCCTTTAAGTGTTTTCTCATTTCTGATGATTTCTTTGGGGCTGCAATTTGCCGCAATGTTTTTAGGAACCATTGCAGGTGATTTTTATTTTGATTTGCAGATTAATATTGCAGATTACGGAAAAGCGGCTTTTGTCGGTTTTGTTTTCTTTTTAAGCATGGGCTCAGCAGGGATAGCTATCTCTACATTTCAGATTGAAAAAGGAAAAGCATTAAGCAAAACTATCGGCCTGATCGTATTTTTATATTTTTTTGATACAATTATTAAATTAAGCAAATCCCTGGAAAATTTAAGCTCGTACAGTTATTTCCAATTATATCAGCCGGGAAAAATAGTTCAGAACCAGGCTGACCCGGGAATTTGTATCTTAATTTCATTGTTCATCATTGGTGTGTTTTTTATTATTGGGATTATACAATTCAACCGGCGGGATTTATAGAACTTAGATAGTTTCAAATCCAAATTCCGGCACTCTTTTTCCCGTATCGGGCTGTTCAGAAAGCAGTTCAAAATCTTCAAAACGCATTCCATGGGAATCGATCTGTTTGAGTTATTCAGGACACAGACTAATACCATCTGACAAGGATAATTAGTCGTAACTCAA
>JAGLNZ010000695.1 GCA_023139225.1 Desulfobacula sp.
CCCAGTTTTTTAGCCATCTCTTTTTCTTTGAATCGATCGCTTTCTAAAACATCCTTCAGGATCAAAGGCTTTTTATGGGTCACCACATAGCCCACAACACCTTCATCCATGTTAAGCGCCCGGTCTTTGATATAGTCCGGTGAAATGGACTGGGTTGCCTTAAGGCGTATTTGGGGTGGTTTTTCATCTTCATTGACAATCCACAGGGAACAGATTTCAACACCGGTTACTTTGGCGGTTACCATGACAATCAGCTTTAACAGGTCTTCAATAAAAAGATCCGAAGTGATTGCCCGGCTGATGTCGGTCAATGCTTTTATATAGCCGTCATATGTCTCGTGTTTTTCCATAACTCCCTTATACTAATCAGAAATCAGTGATTCTCGTCAATAGAAAAAATAATTAAGTCTTTGTAATTTTTATTTTTTTTACAAGGCCGGATTGGGTATTAAATCCCAAATCCCGCAAGGACATGCGCCTTTGCAGAATCCGCAGCCGATACAGAGGTCCGGGTTTACTTTATATTCAAAATTATTTTTATCAATTTCAAGGCGTTCAATGGCGCTTTCAGGACAGACGGCCACACAGATACCGCAGTCCCTGCATTGCCCGCAGGATGCGCAATCCTCTCCGCAATCAATCAGATTGCCGGCAATATTCCTTGGATCATAGTATTCAAGACTAATCCGCTGCTTGTCAATCTGAGGCAGAATATCTCCATGATCAGGGCTTTTTCCTTTAATAATCCGGTCGATGTTTTGGGCCACTCTTCTTCCCGCCCCAACAGCATCCGTGATAAGCCCGGGGCCCACAACGTCTCCAATGGCAAACACCTGCGGGTCTGATGTCTGGCTGAATTGATCAACAAAAACAAACCCATTTTCAATAGTAATCGAGTCATCAAGAAACTCGAGATCAGGGACATCCCCGATGGAGATCACTATGGTATCGGCTTTTAAAATTTCACCATCCTGAAGCACAACACCGGTTTTTTTAATTTTCTTTGTAAAGCAGGGCCACCTGAAAATCGCCCCAATGCGTTGAGCATCTTCTTTTTCTTTGCCAAAGGCAGCAGGTTTTTGCACATCAATCATGGTAATCTCTTTGGCACCCAGGCGATGGGCTTCTGTTGCAACATCGCACCCCACGTTGCCGGCACCGATAATTACCACCTTTTTCCCGGGCTTTACTTTGTCTTTTTTTGATTTTGTTAAAAAATCATTGGCAAAGACAGCTTTTTCAATGCCCGAAACAGGCAAAGACCTTGGTTTTTCAGCACCGGCCGCAACAATGGTGAAATCATAATCATGCTTGATTTTTGAAAATTTCTTGCTGCCGATTGCCTGGTTTAATTTGATATCCGGGATCATTTTTTTAACCCGTTCAAGCTCTTCCTCAAGTGTCTCTTTCGGGATTCTTGAGCCGGGAATAAGAGAAGAAATTTTCCCTCCAATGGTATCGCCTGCATCAAATAATGTTGCTGTATGGCCTTTCAAGGTTAAATGCCATGCAGCAGATATACCTCCGGGCCCGGCACCGATAACGGCAATTTTCTTTTTACTCTTTTTTGCGGGTTTGGGCAGTTTTACGTTTTCCCCGGCTTTTCCCAAAAGTCTGATATCAATGGGCGTCATGTAATTCAAGTTCCTGGTGCAGGATACCATGCAGGGACTGGGACACAGGTATCCGCATATGGTTGCCGGAAACGGTGTGTATTCAAGACCTATACTGATGGCCTCGTCAATATTATCCAATCTTACCATATTCCATCTTTCCCGAACAGGAATACCCGTGGGGCAGGCCGCCTGGCAAGGTGCCATATATTTTCCCTGTTCCCATACAGGAATGTATCTTCTCAAATCACCCCTGGTAATCAATGGGATAGTGCCTTCCTGTGTTTCCTGAAGATCACCGATAAGGCCTCCTTTACCAAGTTCCTTGTCCCAGACCTGTTTTCTGAACCGGGACATGGAGGGCTTTTCAGGGCCGTGGGCCTTTTCCCGGGGAGATTTTGCTTTAAGAAGCTGCCATTGGGAGCGCTTGGAAAATGATTTTAACAGATCGCTTTTCCTGATTTTTTCTAAAAAAACATCCAGATTGGCAAGAAGCCAGTTCCATTCTTCATCAGACAGGGAAGACAGCTTTGCATCTTTTTGTGAAAACCCTTGTACCCCACCCCTGACAAAAACTTTGCCCCCCACCATCCCCACAAGGGGTCTGTGGCCTAAGATCTGATCCTGCGGATCTTTCTTATGACCGCAGATAACAGCAATACCACCGGCCATGAATTCTCCAAAATAATCGCCTGCGGTTCCCAGGACCCAGAGTTCAGGCGGTTCAAATCTCGGGTTTCTCTTGGTCATGGTCATACCCCGGGCACCAATGGAACCGCCGATAAAAACTTTTCCCTGGGCAGCACCATTCATTACACCATTGGAGGTATTGCCGTGGACAATAATTTGTGCACCTGCATTGAGCCAGCCAATATCATCCGAAGCCGGTCCCATGACTTCGATCCTTGTATTTGCATTGCCCATGGACCCGGTTCTCTGGCCGGACTGGCCAATAATCCGGATATGGGTTTCCTCAGATCCGGTGTCCCAGAGCCTTCCGCCGATACCATGCTGCCCGAATCCTTCAACTTCAATGCTTCTGCGCCCGTTTTTTATATGACGATGAATAGTCTCTTCTAAAATTCTGGAAGAAATTCTCTCACCATTTTTTTTGCCGGATATTTTAATAAATGCGTCTTTATTTATTTTTGTCATAATTCACACCTTCCTAGACCACATACTTTATACTGAGGCGTTCTGCTGCCGCATAATCATCAATTCCAAGGGCATCGGACATCCCGATGGGAAGGGATGTTGAACGTCCAAGCGGGGCCACGATCTTTTTAAGCTCAGTATCAAAAGAGACAAAAAGATCCACAATCCTCTGGGCCACGTCTTCCGGGTCAAGCCTTTGGTAAAGCCTTGGGTCCTGGGATGTGATGCCTTTAGGGCAGATACCCACATTACAGACATTACAGCGGTCTTCTTCGGTTCCGACGCAACCTGCGGCAGCCTGCATTACATATTTGCCGATCTGCACACCGCTGGCACCCAGCATGATCAATGCCGCTGCATTGGCAGCCAGATTTCCGTTTTTACCAATACCGCCACCGGCAAAGATCGGAATTTCATTTTGTTTCCCGATTTTGGTCAGATTCAGATAATTGTCCCTGATACAGGAGGCAATGGGGTGACCCATGTGGTCCATGGAAACCGTATAGGCAGCTCCTGTTCCACCGTCTTCGCCGTCAATGGCAAGTGCGGAAGCATAATCGTTTCGGGTCAGGTTGTTCAATACGGCAAGGGAAGTTGACGAGGCGGATATTTTTGGATAGACCGGCACCCTGAACCCCCAGGCCATGGACATGGACAGGATCATTTTTGCCACAGACTCTTCTATTGAATACTGGGTCTGATGGGTTGGCGGGCTTGGCAGGCTGATCCCTTGAGGAACCCCCCTGATGGCTGCAATAAGCTTGTTTACTTTGTGCCACATTAAAAGTCCGCCATCACCGGGTTTAGCCCCCTGGCCATATTTAATCTCAATGGCGCAGGGATCTTCTTTCATGTGGGGAATGGCATGGATGATTTCATCCCATCCAAAATACCCCGAGGCAATCTGGAGAATCACATATTTTAAAAACCTGGATCTTAAGAGTCGTGGCGGACAGCCCCCTTCTCCGGTGCAGATACGGACCGGCATTGAAAGTTCTTCATTTAAATAGGCAACCCCCATCTGAAGGCCTTCCCACATGGTGGGAGAAAGTGCCCCAAAGGACATGCCGCCAATGATCAATGGATAGATTTCCCTGACCGGCGGAATCCAGCCTTTTTCCCTCAAGCGTTTGATGTTTTCC
>JAGLNZ010000696.1 GCA_023139225.1 Desulfobacula sp.
GACAAGAGCATTGATCTTGCCTGTGCATCCATCAAGTCAGGAATCGGGAATAAAATTTTTGATATGGGTATCTTTTTATTTAAGAATCATGTGCTTTCACGGATGAATTTTATTAAGGATCATGTGGACACCATCCATGGGATAAAAAAGAAATTTATGGAAGCAAAAAATGACTGATGCTATTCCAAAATCAAAGATCAGACGAACGATCTCTTCCGGTAAAATAGCGGTAAAAATGGGAACCAACCATCTCGGGTTTTTATTAAAAAAACCGTTTCTTTCAAAGGAGAAGCAAAGGATTTCCCAAAAAAAGAAAGACACACAAAATGCTCAAATTCTTTTTAACGGCCTGTCTTTGTTAAGGGGGACAGCGTTAAAGGCTGCCCAGATGCTGAGTTTGGAAAACGATTATTTGCCGGTGACTATCAGAAAAGAGCTTGAAAAGTCCTATAACCAGGTGCCGCCGATAAACAGGGCGCTTGTCAGGAAGATAATTTTGAACAATTTTAATAATTTCCCTGAAAAAATATTTGAATCTTTTGATTCAAAGGCATTTGCTGCGGCAAGTTTGGGCCAGGTTCACCTTGCAAAATCTAAAGATGGAGAAGACCTTGCCGTAAAGATTCAATATCCCGATATCTCCCATACTATTTCAAATGATATCCGGATGTTGAAAACTGTATTAAGGCCTATGGCAGAGTATGAAATTATTAAAATTGCCCTGGAAGAAATTGAAGAAGTCCTTTTAAACGAGACAGATTATGAAAAAGAGGGTGAAAATATTCTTTATTTCCGTAAAAATTTGAAAAATGACCAAGTTATTATACCGCAAATCTATCAAGACCTGACAACAAAAAATGTTCTTTCCATGTCCTGTATGAAGGGTCTGATTTTAAATGAATGGCTTGAGACCTGCCCGGATCGGGAAAGTAAAACCATTGTTGCCCAAACCCTGCATGATATTTTTATAGAAGGGCTTTATGAACTGAAGCAAATACACGCTGATCCAAATCCGGGAAATTTTCTGGTGACAAATGAATTGAAAATCTGTCTGGTTGATTTTGGTTGCGTCCGATCGTTTGATGATAAATTTATTCAACTCTACCAGAAACTGATTCGTATAAGTGCCGGCAATGAAAGGCGAGCATATGTTGATCTGTTAACTCGGATGAAACTCATTACCCCTGATTTTGATCCGGATATCAAAGATCAGATGGTGGCCTTATTTATGAGGATCGGTGACTGGTTCAGCGAACTTTTTATCGAAGAAGAGTTTGATTTTGGTGCCAACTCGGATTTTATGGAAAGGGGTATTAAAATTGCGCGGCAAATGCATCAATTCAGAAAGCATCACAATATCATGCCCGAATTTATTTTTCTTGACCGAACAAGGTATGGATTGATTAAGCTTTTTGAAAAAATGAAGGTGAAAATCAGAATACGGAATAAGTATGAATACTGTTCCAAAGTGTAGAATCAATCATACAATGCTGATGTGATGAACATTTTCAGGTAAAAATGTTCATATTATTAATCTCTTGAAAGATCGAACTGAGCTGAAATCCCTGTTTTTTCCAGTTAGCAGGGACGGTATCAAAAACAGCCCGCCTGATAGTCAATGATATTTTTATTTTTCCTCAAATAGATTCAAACAGACAGTTATAAAATAATGGTTCCCATGCAATATTATCAATCCGGATTGTTTTTCATATTGATAAAGGCACGTTGCAATGATATGGGATGAGACAAAAAAAATTAATCGTCAAAAAAATCTCGAATTTAAAAGGAGATGAGAACAGGATGACAAAAAAATATCAATTTCTTTTAATTATATGTTTATGGATGGCATTTTTTGCATATCCTTTATTTGCTGAAGATATCTATGTAACAGGGATCACAAATATTACCATGCGGACGGGCCCTGGAGTGGAACATAAAATTGTTGCCATGCTGAAGTCCGGTACCAAACTTGAAATTGTTGAATATCAAAAGGACTGGACACAGGTTAGGACAGATCGCGGGAAAACAGGATGGGTTTTATCAAGATTTTTAACCCAGAAAATACCGGGTGCCCTTTTGGTTGAAAAGTTGGAAAACGAAAATCTGGATTTGATGTCCAAATTAGAAGCGGTGGAAGAGGAGAATAAGACTCTTACGGTTAAAAATGCGACACTGGTCCAGATAGAAGAAAAATATAAAAAATTAAAACAGGAATCTGCTGATTTTTTATTACTTGATGCAAAGCATAAAAAGATGATGCAGCAGTTTGAGGTCCAGAAAAGTCAAATTG
>JAGLNZ010000697.1 GCA_023139225.1 Desulfobacula sp.
GTTCAATTTCACCCTACATGTCTCTTTCATCCCCTATCAAAGAATTTTCTTATTTCCGAAGCAGTAAGAGGGGAGGGTGCTGTTTTAATAGATAATAAAGGCCGGCGGTTTATGGAAAAATATACCCCGGATAAAGAGCTTGCCACAAGGGACGTTGTCGCAAGGGCCATTGACAGCGAATTAAAGAAAACCGGTGCGGATTCCGTTTTTCTGGATATCACCCATAAAGATTCCGACTTTATTAAAAAAAGATTCCCCAATATTTATTCTAAATGCCTTAAGTGCGGGATTGATATGACAAAAGATCCTATCCCTGTTGTTCCGGCTGCCCATTATATGTGTGGCGGAGTGGCTACAAATTTAAATGGGAAAACAGATGTTCAACGGCTTTATGCAGTTGGTGAAACCGCATGCACAGGATTTCACGGTGCCAACAGGCTTGCCTCAAATTCTCTGCTTGAAGCATTGGTTTATTCCCACAGGGCATATCAATCCGCTGTTAAAGAGTTCCAATCCATTGGAAATAAAGTAATGGTTACCCTGGATCTTTGGGATGAAACCAATACTACCGACAGTGACGAGGCTATTGTTGTCTCCCACAATTGGGATGAAATCCGGCGGCTGATGTGGAATTATGTCGGCATTGTGAGATCAGACAAGCGCCTGCAGCGGGCATTAAGAAGAATCCGCAATATCAAGGCGGAAATTAATGATTATTATTGGGATTTTAAGGTAACTTCGGATTTGATTGAACTACGAAATATCGCCACAGTGGCGGAATTAATTATTAAATCCGCTTTGATGAGAAAAGAAAGCCGGGGGCTTCATTATAATATTGAGTATCCTGAAAAAGATGATCAAAACTGGTTGAAACATACTATTCTTAAAAAAAAAATTTAAAGCAACATTCCTCTCTTTCGATTTGAACCGGCTTTTCTTAATACCCGAACCGGAAATAAAAAAAATTGTGTTGATTTGGAGCAAAAAATTATTAATGGTAGAAGGCAAGTAACTATCTTTAAGGGTCTGTGCAGTTATATATGTAAAATGATATCATAAAGGATATCAATTTAGAGTCGGGGTGATGCAAATGCCGCAAGAATCATTTGATAAAATATTGACTGAACCTGTAAAAGCGCGTAAAAAATCTTCCTCGGAATTTGATAACACAAAAAAATTACTGGCACAGAGTGAAGATAGATACAATCGGATGCTCGAGAATCTTAAAGACGAGTTTATGTTTTTTGCCCATGATACAAACAAGAGGTTCACTATACTCAGCCCCTCAGTTAAAAATGTTTTAGGGTATACCCAGGAAGAATATAAAAAGAATATTGATGACCTGTGGACTGATCATTCGGGAAACAAACAGGCCCGCAGACATACTGAGTTGAGTGTCCAGGGATTTCGCCAGCCGCCTTATGAGGTCGATGTGTTTCACAAGGACGGGACTTCTCGAAGACTGGTTGTTATTGAGACGCCGATTTTTGACGAAAATGGCCAGGTAATCCTTGTTGAAGGGATGGCCAGGGATATTACACAAAAGCGCAAGGTAGAGGAAAAACTTGAAAAATATCGTGAGCATTTGGAAGAGCTGGTGGAGCAAAGAACGACTGAGCTTAGAAATTCCCAGCAGCGCTTACAGGAAATTATCGATTTTCTTCCTGATCCTACATATGTTGTGGATAACGACAAGACAATCATTGCCTGGAATAATGCCCTTGAGGAAATACTGGATGTTCCCAAGGACAAAGCAATGGGAAAACTGTTTTATGAATTAATTAAGCCTTTTTATAATGACGGAGTTCCTTTGCTTATCGATCTCATAGAATTGGAGCCGGAAAATCCCATATTCAGAAATTTTAAAATTACCAAACAAGGAAAGCTGTTGTTTTCGGAAAGGTTTATTCAAACAATGAATTCCGGAAAAGGTGGATATGTATGGATCACGGCAACTCCGATTTTAAATCGAGAAAAAGTGTCCGTCGGTGCAATCGAGTCAATCCGTGATGTCACCCATATAAAAAATGTTGAAAAAAAAGTCATTGAAAGCGAGCGTAAGCTGTCTACCTTGATGAATAATCTGCCCGGCATGGCTTATCGATTGATAAAAAAGAAAAACTGGGAAGTGGAGTTTGTCAGTAATGGATGTCGTATTGTAACCGGGTATGAGTCCTCTTTTTTTGTAGGGAAACGCCTTAAAGGATTTAGGGAGTTGATTCATCCCGATGATATAGAAAGGGTTGCCACCCAGATGTTTACTTCAATCACTAAAAAAAGAGAGTCGTCCCAGAGTGAATATCGCATTATCAATTCCCTTGGTGAAATAAAATGGGTTTTTGATAAAGCAGAAGGGGTGCTGTTTGATGATGACAGGCTTGTCGCCATAGAAGGGTTTATTACTGATTTCACCGGTTTTAAACTAATGGAGCAAAAACTTCGGCATGAAAACCTGTATCTTCGATCAACCATTAAGGATCGATATAAATTTGATAATATTATTGGCAACTGCCAGGCAATGCAGGATGTCTACGAGCTTATATTAAAGGCTGCAGCAACCAACGACTCTGTGTTTATATATGGTGAATCAGGAACCGGAAAAGAGTTGGTGGCACACGCCATCCACAATGCTTCAGATCGAAGTGGTGGTAAGTTTGTTGCTGTTAATTGCAGCGCTATTCCTGAAAATCTCATAGAGAATGAGTTTTTTGGTTCAAAAAAGGGTGCGTTCACAGGTTCAAATGTTGATAAAGAGGGTTATCTTGATATAGCCGATGGCGGCACCTTGTTTCTCGATGAGATTGGTGAGGTCAGCCTGGCCCTCCAGGTAAAGCTTTTAAGAGCAATTGAGGGGGGGGGATACTCTCCTGTGGGCAGTACTAAAGTAAAAAAGCCGGATTTAAGAATTGTTGCGGCTTCCAACAAAGATTTGATAGAATTTGTAAAAAAAGGGCGTATCAGGGATGATTTTTTTTTCAGGATTCATGTCCTGCCCATTCATCTGCCGCCGTTACGGGAAAGAGGAGATGATATTTTTCTTATCATTGACCATTTTTTTAAATCGTATAGTAAAGCCAATAAAGTAACCACATTGGCTCCCAAAGATCTTACAATACTGAAAAATTATCATTGGCCCGGTAATATCCGTGAATTGCAAAATGTTCTTCGCAGGTATGTCACCTTTAGAAATCTTGATTTTCTTAAGGCATCAAATATGAATGTTTTAACAACTGAGGATGATTTCGAACAAGAGAATTCCGGTGATAAAATGATTTCTTTAAAAAAGGCCGTGGGTGATTTTGAGAAGACTCACATTCTGGATATTTTAAATCAACATCAGTGGCATAAAAGTAAAACTGCCAATTTTTTGGGCATATCCAGAAAAACACTTTTCCGGAAGATGAAAATACATGGGTTAATATAGCCCCCGTATGGGTCTTTTATGACCCGTATCCTGCAAAGCTTGTTGCCCGGACCTTTTTAAGGATGTCAGTATATATTCGGGGCATTTTTGTCCCGAAAATTTAAATAACCCCAAGCCTTATTTTTCCCCCAATATTTTTATAACTATTTGAAATCGAAATGTTTATTTTTATAACTTTGGTCCGGCACAATTGTTGCTGC
>JAGLNZ010000698.1 GCA_023139225.1 Desulfobacula sp.
CCCAGTTTCATGGCTTCGATGGCTGTTTCTACCGTAGCATATCCTGTAATCACAATAACTTGAATTTCCGTGTTCTGCTCCCCAACTCGCTCTAATACTTCCAGCCCGTCCATGCCCGGCATCTGGATGTCCATCAATACCGCATCAAACCGTTCTTTTTGTATCCATTCAATGGCCCGGGCTCCGTTGTCTGCAATAACAGGAACAATACCGGCCGTTCTGAAGATTTCCATTGCCACTTTCTGGTTAATGGCATTGTCTCCCACCAGCAGGATACGGATTTTTTCCGGACGAGGAAAAAAATTTTGGAATACAATGCCGGAAACAGGAAGGCTGGTATGGGGAGAAAAAATTTCCATGATGGTGTCAAAAAGCATGGACTGTTTCACGGGTTTGGGAAGAAATCTGTCTGCCCATTCCAAAGCTTTTGGACCGGTCTTTCCGGAAAATGCACCAATGGCAATGACGGGCAAATCCTTATTTGGGAAAAGATCTTTTAGCCGGTCTTCACCATAGTACAGGTCTATATCCGGTAAATCAGTATCCAGAACGGCCAGAGAAAAGGAGGTGGATTGATCTCTTTTTTTTGCAGCAATGAGTGCATGGGTTAATGCGGCAAAGTCTTTTGTCTTTAAACCAAAGGATGCCAGAAATTCCAGGATAATTTTTCGGGTGGTATTATTTTTGATGACCACCAGGACCTCTTTGTCCTTAAAATCTGCAGGAAGTTCGGGTTGGGCGCTATCATGGGATTCACAGGTTTGAAAATCCATATAAAAAGAAAAACAGCTGCCCTTCCCCTTTTCACTCTCCACATGGATCTCTCCTCCCATGAGCTTGACAAGTTTTTTTGAAATAGCCAGCCCCAGACCCGTTCCCCCGAATTTTCGGGTGGTGGATCCGTTTGCCTGGGTAAAGGCTGTGAAAAGCTTTGCAATAGTCGCAGTATCCATACCGATGCCCGTATCCATGACAGATATGGACAATCGTTTGGCTTTCCCGGAATGGGGTTTAAGGCGGACCCGGATACAGATCTCCCCCTGCCGGGTAAATTTTACTGCATTGGACAAAAGGTTGGTCAATACCTGCCGGACCCGCAGGGGATCTCCCAGAATACTTTTCGGAACTTTGGGATCAATATCCAGAATAAATTCAATGGAAGAGTCCAGCATTCGGCTTTTGAACATGTCCGTTATTTCTTCAAATAAGTCCCTGATGTGGACGGGGATATTTTCAAGGATCATCTTGTCGGCATCAATTTTTGAAAAATCCAGGATGTCGTTGATGATTTTTAAAAGAATCTTGGAAGAGGAGTTGATGACATCAAGGTATTCTTTCTGCATAGGATCAAGATGGGTTTTCAAGACAAGGTCGCTCATGCCGATGACGGCATTCATAGGGGTTCTGATTTCGTGGCTCATGGTGGCAAGGAACTCACTTTTTGCCCGGGCCGAGGCATCGGCCGCATCCTTTGCCTTGACCAGTGCGGCATTTGTTTTTTCAAGTTCTTTGGTTCTTACAGCCACCCGCTTTTCAAGTTCGGCTTCCCTGAATTCAATCTGACGGATCATCCAGTTCATATTCCGCATAAGAACCAGCATTTCATTCTCATCATCCGTATCATTGGGTTCATTGGGCAGGGTGAAATAAGTGTAGTGCCCGTGTTTGATGTCCGGGCAGATATTGGAAATACATTCCAATTGTTTTAAAAAAATCCATTTCAAGCCCATGAGCAGGGGGTTGCAAAAGGCCAAAAAAATGGTGGCTGCCACACTGACTCCCAGGGCTTTCTGGAAATCCGGGTCAAGAAACAAGGGTGTGTCTTTGACAAACAGCACGATAATGGCAATGGGGACAGACATGTACAAAGTAATGATACATTTGAATTTTGTTTTGACTTTCAGCATAAGGCAAACTTTTTTTGATCAATTCACAACTGCCGCGTTTTCAGGAACAAACAAGGCCTGGGAGACGGCGGAAAGGCTTGAGCTGTTTAAAAATTTTATAGCTTTGTTGTGCTTATTGCACAGTTTTTTAACCCTGAGGCAGGCATTATGGCTGTTGCAGTTCACAGGGCAGAGCACCATGTCGCATTTTTTTACCTTGGCTTCAAGATTAGTTTTGCCGGCTTTAAGATACCCGTCATGATAATCAAATTTTCCACCCGCGTTTTCAACAATGTCCCTGTAAAAAGATTTCATCTTGG
>JAGLNZ010000699.1 GCA_023139225.1 Desulfobacula sp.
GATTTACAGCTGATACCCGGCCGTATAATTTCATGAATCAGGTGATCTGAAATAAGTTTTAATGCTTTATAACATTCTTTTGTCTCAGGCTGTGCTTTTCCTGCAACAAAACTCCTTGTCTGGTCAATATGATATCCATTAATATGGCAGGGAATATCTATAATTACAGTGTCACTCTCTTTTATAACTCTTTTGGAAGGACCGATGGGAACAGATGCGCTTTGGCCGGTTCCTGTCAGAGAATACAGAACCCCGCTGGTATTTTTAAGACTTTCACCAGATCCGATGGGGCCCATGCTCATGAAAAAATCATGCATCCTGAAAAAAAATGACCCTTCATGTCCTGCAAGGCGATGGGCATGTTCTACAGCGGCAGATAATTCAAGTTCTGAAATTCCAGGTCTTAGTGCGGCGCAGGCTGCTTCATATCCTTTTTTGTTGGCATGACCTGCTTTTCTTATCTGTTCTATTTCATAAGGATCTTTGATCGAACGCTGCATGAGAATTTCGCTGGAAATATTTATAAATTCAAACCCTTTAAATATTCTTTGGTATTCCATAAAATCAATAGCTGAAAGAATATCAAGCTCAAGCCCGATTTTTTTATTTTTCAGCTTGCTGAAATATTGTTCATAAACATTAGCAAGCTTTCGCTCTTCAATAATTTTTGACAGGTCTATGAAAACGTCGTTTAAAACAAAATTTTTACCGCTTTTAACATAAAGGGTATAATCATCAGGTGTAACGCCGAGAAAACCGGGTTGTGCCGTACCGGTATAGTATAAAATATCCCTTGAATAAACAAGGAGGGCACTTCCGATATGGTTTGATCCAAGTTTTTCTTGAAGATCTGATAACCGGTTTAAAAAAATATTTTTTTGGTTCATATAATTCCCCTGATTTAAATTGTATATCCCGTCATAACCAATCTTTCCTGTAACTTTTATAGCTTATATGAAAACAGACAGGCTTGTCTGTCAAGTCATTTGTTGAGTACTCACTACTGTATGGCCACAAGGCTCTTGTTCCGTGGATGTGGACATCAATTTTTTCCATGGTTAGCGCAATTATGCTTCTAATGATTTAACAATACATAGCCCTGAATGATAATATTATTTTTTGCTTTCATCCTTATAATTGGTTATAGTGGGAAACACAAATAATTTTCAATTATATATAAGGATCTGACGATTTCGCCGGCAGTCCTGTTCATTTTTTAATCATTAGACAATTTAAAAATCTTTAGACAAGGAGGTGTGATGAGGTTAGACAAAAAACTTTATTATTTGATTATTTTTATCTTTGTAATCACCCTGGTTGATGTCCCATCAGTTTTTGCAGCAAGAGCCGTCACCTATTCACCCCCCAAGCCTGAACCAGACTTTGTTGTTGATGTTTACCTGCCTGAAAAGGCCTGGAACGGGACCACTATTCTGGCAGACAACCATATCCGTAACCGGCCGCGTATTATTGAAATTGATATGAAAGGAAACATTATCTGGGAATATGTTATTCCGGCAAACCTGAAAAAATACAACAATCCGGGATTTGATATCGAGCCTTTACCCAATAACAATATTCTATTTGTCCTTCCCGGAAAAGGCATATACGAAATTGACCGAAAAGGGAAAACCATCTGGTCCCACCCGGATAAAAAAATATCCCACGACGCAGACCGCCTTGCCAACGGCAACACATTATATGTCTATGGAAAGGATGACAAAAAAAGCAATGCCCAGGTCAAGGAGGTAAATAAGAAGGGAAAACTTGTCTGGTCCTGGCATGCCAAAACCTATTTCAACAAGCCGCCCTATGCCGATCATTATAATGAAGGCTGGTCCCATACCAATGCCGTGGTCAGGCTTAAAAACGGTAACACCCTTATCAGTCCGAGAAATTTTAATTGCCTGGTTGAAATCACTTCACAGGGGGATGTTGTTAAAACCATCGGCAACCAATACCTGGTGCACCCCCATGATCCACAAATCCTGGACAATGGCAATATACTTGTGGCCAATCATGACAAGCCCCATGAAATACTGGAAATTAATCCCGGCAGTCAGAAAATTGTCTGGCGGTTTCCCCTGCCCCGAAGGAAGGTATGGCCGGTACGGGATGCCAATCAACTGCCCAACGGCAATATCCTGATCACCGGATCAACCGCCCTGGTTGAAATCACAAAGGACAAGGAGATTGTCTGGAGACTTAAATTTGCAAAAATTGCGTTTAAGGCTCGGCAAGACGCCCCTGCCTTAGGGTTTTACAAGGCAGAAAGGATAAGACCATAAAGAGTACAATCAATCCGGTTCCATCTAAAAACTATACTTCACCCTTATAAAGATTCTATCCTGGTCTTTGTAAGGGTGAAGATCAGATGAATCGTTTTCTGACTCATAAAATACGACACCTGCCTGAACACTTAAACCGTCAAAAACATCATAGGTGGTGGAAAACCGCAGGATGTTGCCATTCCCCGGATTCATACAGACCCAGAAAAGCGCAAGCTCCAGTGTTTCATTGAGCATTGCCTTTGTTGCCTGAAAATATGTAAAATACTTATTCTCATCCACACCCAGATACGATTGATGATTCAGCGTGTGGATTACTTGAGCTTCAAAGCTCAGCCGAAGATCGGTAAATCCTGTATATTCAACACCGGTCAGAGCTGATACCTGGTCTTCACTGCCGGTTGTCCTGACCGATGATGCCGGGATTCCCGAACTGATCTGGGCTAAAACATCATTTCGCATGATTTTTTTCTCCTGCCTGAAAGCGGTTTCAACCTTGAAAAGGCTTGACCCTTTAGCAAGGCTTGATGAAATTCCATAGGTTGTCATCCTGTCATATTCCGGTGTAAACACCATGACCCCGTTTTTAAGGCCGTTATAACTAAGGTATGGCTGATCATCAAAGGTGTTTGCTACAACAAAAGCGATATCTCCCCCGTTAAAGGCATGGGTAACTTTGAAGGCAAGACCGGTATCTTCAATCCCAAAATCAGGCGTTTGCTTATCGTTGATTGAGATTTCAGGGCTTCGTAAAAGGGTATAATAGTCAAAATCCGATCCTTTTCCGGATATTTTGGACCCGGGATGCTCATGAATGGTGACCAGATCAAAAGACCAGGCGTCAAAAAAGGCTGACACACGCAAGGCCGCCACGGGCAGCCGGGCATCTTCAAGGTCAATCAACCCGGGCGCTGTCAGGTCCCTGGGGTTTATCACATCCGTGATTCGCGCATAATCTGAATCCCCCCAGGCAATGATCTGCCGGCCCAGGCGCACCGAAAAGATATCACCCAGTTTCCCGTCCAGATAGAGATCTTTCAACTCTGCATCATATGGTTCATCATCCAGGTTTGAGCCTTTGTTTTTATCTTTTGCCACAATATCATAGGATACATCATAAAAGGCTTGTCCTGCGGCTTTAATCTTATAATTTTCATTTATTTTATATGCTGTTTCAATAAAAAGAAGCGGTCTTAATCGGGATAATTTTTCATTATTTTTATTATAAGCATATTCAGATTCAATCTTGACAAATCCGCCAATTTTAAAAGCGCTTTCTTGAGTTTGAACCATATCCTGCACAAGAGTGTTTGTATCACTATTTTCAAAGGGATCATTTTCTTGATACCCCTCCTCAAAACCCTCAAGCTCACCTGCTGTGTCAGCAGTGCCGATCCCGACCGGGATCACTGTAAACCATAAAAGAAAAGTCATCAAAAAAAGACCCAACACTTTTTTAAGTCTTGTTCTACCCATTATAATCCTCGTTCCATGCGCCGTGTTGTAAAGGTTGCATCATCAATGGCGGTATTATATTGAATATTTGAAAATTTTAAGACGGAAGAATGCGTCACCTTTCCCTTGACCGTGGTAACCATGGTAAGTGTATGGGCGGTCCAGATATCATCTACTTTTTTAATATCACCGGCCTTAAAATACTTGATTTTTCGTCCCTTCTTTACCCAGTATTTTCCTTTGACCAGCATGTGATTGTCTTTCCTGATCCACATCATGGTTTTCAGGTAGCCGGTCTCCTTTATTACGTTAGCTTTTAAGTCAATTTTCGGTAGTCCCTGGATCACCCAGGTATCAAATCCATCCGTCTTGACATTTTCTTTTACAAAGGTGTAATCCCAGTCATTGATCTTAATTCCATTGATATCGGAATAAGTAAAATCACTTCCCATAAATGACCCTGATTTATCACTTGAGGCGATGCGTTTGACTTTTTGAAGGGCCGGCAGATATAACCAGGAATCATCCTCTTTTGCTGCATCATCCCAATCATAGGACATGTAGGCTGTATTTCTTACATCAGCAGGGCTTAAAAAAAAGATAATCCCCTTGGTATCAAGGCCATAGTCTTTCCTGATATTTTTAATATTCCTGATCCGTTTTTGATTGTTTTTATTGATCAGAATCATCAGGGTGTCCGTGGTAAGGGTATCGCCATCTTCCCGGGCATCCATTTTTTGAACCACCTCAAAGGCCGTCAGCCTGGCAAACCCGGTTGAAGTAATTCCTGTGACTGTAAATATAGAAAGTGTTACTATGATTAATATTTTTTTCATTTTTATTTTCTCCTTTAATTTAACCCTGTTGGGGATAAAATTTTAAGCGTTGCGGCTCATTTTCTTTAGTTTCAAGCCTTGCCCTTTTTTCAAATAGAATGATGAGGACCGGTATTAACACGAGGGTGCTGACAGCGCTGACCAGCATGGTGACCGTGATCATCCAGCCCATGATAATGAGCGGGGTCAAAACAGAAAATAAAAGAGCTACAAACCCCAGTCCCACAGTAATTGCATTGGAAACAATGGCCTTCCCGCTGTGGGTAATCGTATTATTCAATGCTCCTGAAAAATCCATGCCCTGATCCAGGTTTTTCTTTAACCGGGACAGATAATGAATGCTGTAGTCCACACCAATACCGATAACGATACTGGAAATAATAGCCGTACCGATATCCAGGGGGATGGATAAAAATCCCATGATTCCAAAGTTAATGGCAATGGTCATCACAAGGGGCACCATGGCAATAGCGGCATGGGAAACCTTTCTGAAAGTAAAACAAAGCATGATAAGGACAACAGCCAAAGAAACCATCAGGCTTGTCATCTGGCCGTTTACAATTTCATCTGTTGCTGCCACGGCAATATTTGCCGAACCGCT
>JAGLNZ010000007.1 GCA_023139225.1 Desulfobacula sp.
ATTTTCAAGTCTTAAGATTGGAAAATAAACATATTAACTTTATTGGACAGGCTATATTTTATAACATTGGACACTCATGACACACTATAAAACTCAGGATACATTTCTCACACCTTCCATTACTCTGAAAGCAATGATTTATACCAATGTACTCATGTTTATTATCAGCCTGATTTACAGCGGCAAAAGCATGATAATCAGTCTTAATCCGTTTTATGCATTAACCCCGTCAATGGATGTGCTGAACTTTCTCGGCGCCTCGGGCAGGCTTCCCATTGTTAAATTTGAGGCATGGTGGTCCTTAGTTACGGCCAACTGGCTTCATGGCGGGCTTCTCCATATTCTGTTCAACATGATGGCCTTAAAAACCGTTGCTCCTTTAGTGATGAAAGAATTCGGCCTGTTTCGTATGTTTTCCATCTATACCCTGACAGGAATTGCAGGGTTTTTATTGTCCTATATCGGAAATGTTTATCTGACCATAGGCGCTTCATCAGGACTTTGCGGACTCATTGGAGCGGCACTGTATTTCGGCAAATCAAGGGGAGGACAATGGGGGCAGCTGGTGTACAAACAGACTTCCGGCTGGGTTGTAAGCCTTGTTCTGATTGGTTTTCTAATGCCCAATATTAATAATTGGAGCCATGCCGGCGGATTGCTTGCCGGTATCTTTTTTGGCTGGATATTGGGATATAGTGAAAAAAGAAAAGAAAATATTTTTGATAAACTGCTGGCTGGTTTTTTTGTTGGCTTAACAGTATGGCTTTTAGCAAGATCTGTGATAAAAGGCTTTCTTCTTATTTATTCTTAAATTCTTTAAGCCGCGCAAATTCATAATATAACTTATCAAAAACTGCCTTACCGTCATCAAGATTTCCTTTTTTACCAAGGGTTTCCAGCCCGGACGCAGCATCTGACAAAGGCATGGCAACAAGATTTGCCGCACCACCTTTAATGGAATGAGATTCCTGCATAATTGTTTCAATATCATTGGCATCCAGGGCTTGCTTGATAATGATAAGCTGTTTTTCAACATTGACTAAGAATTCTTCAAACACTTCATAAAAAAAATCCTCATCATTTTCAAATTCAGCCATTGCCGTTTCAATATCAATGGCCTCATTACCCCGTATAGGATTCTGGGTCCGGGGCTTTTTCATATATAAATTTTGAGCAAGAATCTGTTCCGGTTCATTTTGAATCCATTTGCTGATGGTGGACAATAGGATTTCTTTTTTTAAGGGTTTTGTCAGGTAATCATCCATGCCGGCTTTAAGGCACTTTTCCCTGTATCCCTGTATGGCATGGGCGGTCATGGCAATAACAGGGGTTCTTTTTTTCGTGCCTTCCATTTTTCTGATCAGACCGGTTGCTTCATAGCCATCCATTACAGGCATCTGGATGTCCATTAATACAACATCAAATGATTGATGAGAAAAACAATCCACAGCCTCTTGGCCATCTTTTGCAAGGGTAACATTAAATCCGGCATTTTCCAGTTGTTTTGTGGCAAGTTTCTGATTTGTTTCATAATCTTCGACCAAAAGAATCTTTATATTTTTACGTCTCACTTCTGCAAGCGTATGTCTTGTCACAAGGCTCTTTGGAGCATTATCAGGGTCCATGCCCTGACCGAGAACGCATAGGATAAATGTTTTAAGATCCTTTTGACGTACAGGTTTGGTCAGATATCCGTTCACCCCGATCTGCCGGCATTGTTTTCCATCCCCGATCATGCCCATGGATGTCAGGACAACCAATGGCGTTTGTTTAAAATACGGCATCTGACGAATTTTAGCGGCAAGTTCAAACCCGTTCATTCCGGGCATTTGAAAATCTATAAGGATAACATCAATTTTTTTATTTCCCCTTTGATATTCTTCAAGCATGCTCAAAGTCTTTAGGCCTGATTCTGAAGTCACCGGCATACTTCCCCAGGATGCAAGATACTTTGACAATATGTCCCGATTGGCCTTTACATCATCCACGACAAGCATGGTTAAACCCTTGAAATTCATCTTTGGGATATTATTTTGTTCCCATCCTGTCTCCTGCTTGAAAAATTCTATTTCAAACCAGAATTCAGTGCCTTTGCCGGACTCACTTTTAAGTCCGATGGAACCACCCATCTGCTCGACAAGCATTTTTGAGATGGTAATTCCAAGCCCGGTCCCCCCGTATTTCCTGGTGGTTGATCCGTCTGCCTGGGAAAAACTGTCAAAAATTTTATCCTGTTTATCTTTTGGAATACCAACACCTGTATCTTTAACTGTAAAACGGAAAACAGCCTTTTGGGAAAACTCCTCTATCATTTCACCCTTGATAAAAACTTCACCCTCAGGGGTAAATTTAATTGCGTTTCCAATAAGATTGACAAATATCTGTCTCAATCGTCCGGGATCTCCAATTAAATTTGTACAGGCGGAAGATTCAAGATAATGGATCAATTCAATCCCTTTTTTTCCGGCAGAAATGGAAAGGGAAGCACAAAGATTTTCAAGGGTATGTCTCAGGTCAAACGGAATGGTTTCAAGTTCCAGCTTACCCGCTTCGATTTTGGAAAAATCCAGGATATCATTAATAATATTCAGCAATGATTCTGATTCCATATTAACGGTCTTCACAAGGTTCTTCTGCTCAATATCAAGAGTTGTATCCAGCATAAGTTCTGACATTCCCATGATTCCATTCAAAGGTGTTCTGATTTCATGGCTCATATTTGC
Organism: Desulfobacula sp.; assembly: GCA_023139225.1. Classification (GTDB taxonomy): domain Bacteria; phylum Desulfobacterota; class Desulfobacteria; order Desulfobacterales; family Desulfobacteraceae; genus Desulfobacula. The sequence goes on from JAGLNZ010000007.1 coordinate 2,724, forward strand.
CAGAAATTCGCTTTTTATCTTATTGGCTTCCCTTGCTTTTTTCAGCGCACTCTGAATCTGGGTATTGCTCATTTCCAAACTGACAATCAGGCCGTTATAAGCTGAAATAACCTCACCGATCTCATCGTCTGCCGTCCATTCTACCGGTTTAAAGTCCTGGTGCTGATTAAATCTGCGAATCGATTTTATTAATTTTTCCAAAGGGATGACAATGGTTTGATGGTTGGCAAACAATGCACTGACAATGACAGCGATAACCAGAGTCAGGAACAGAAAAGAATCCCTTAAAAACCGTTTCAAAAGCACATTATAAATTCGATTTTTTTTAGAATAGAAATGTAAAACGCCTAAAACCTCAGGTTTATCAATGGTGATATAAACGATATCAATGGTAGAAACCAGGTAGTTTGCAAGATTTTTATCTTCAGGAACTTCCCCTGCTTTGAACACTTGGTCACTTAAATTCTCAACCACTTTTACGCCTGAAATATCAGGGTTGCTTAACATAGCCTTTAGCTGGGAATCAATTACCGCAGTATTCAGATTCCATAGAGACAACCCCAAAGGCTTGGAATAACTTTTTGCATTCTGAACCGAATGATATAAAATCTCATTTTTCATATCATAATAAGACAGGACCCCGGCGACGATGGAAATGAATAAAAAACCGGCAATGACAGGTGGCAAAACAATGGCGAAAAACTTTGTTTTAACAGACTTGGGCTGGAAATACCGGAACACTTGAAAAAACTTTGATATATGCATGCATTCTTCCTTGGCTGTCAAATTAAACGCTGATGCTGCAATTTTGGATCTATAGTCTGAAAATATGTGTTTGTCTAACATAGCATATTCTAAAAAACAAACTGAATTTTACACAAGTTTTACAAAGCTTTCTTGAAATTGCCCGGGTTCTAATCTATATGAGCCCCTATGAAAAAACATATGCTAAACCATATGAAAAAAAAAATAGACAAAATAGCAGTTGTCGGAATGGCCGGGGTATTTCCAAAAGCCTTGGATACCAGCCAATTTCTTGACAATATCATCCATAAAACAGATTGCGTCATAACAGTTCCGGACCATCGATGGACAGGCCCTGTCAACGATTTTATCTCAAAAGACCATCTTCCTGACAAGGCTGTCTCCAACAAAGCAGGACTTATTGAACATTTTCATTTTAATCCTGACGGCTTTCTTGTGGATAAGGATCTTTTATCAACTCTCGATCCATTGCACCAACTTGTTCTGCATGCAGGAAGAGATGCTTTTTTACAATGTTTTCATACAAAAGAAGATAAAAAAAGAACCGGGGTTATTCTGGCTGCCATCGCCCTTCCCACTGACGCATCTTCCCAGCTTTCCCGGCAGATTATCTGCAATTGCAAAAAGGATGATAAAAGAATCCTTCCAAAAGATTTCTCAAGCGCTGGTGTAGTTTCTCTTCCCGCTGCAATTCTTGCAAGGGCCATGGGATTTGAAGGGGGGAGCTTCACCCTTGATGCTGCCTGTGCATCATCTTTATATTCCATCAAACTTGCCTGTGAACACCTGCATTTAAAAAAGGCGGACATCATGGTGGCAGGCGGAGTTTGCCGGCCGGATTCCCTTTATACCCAGATTGGGTTTTCACAGCTTCAGGCCTTATCCCCTTCGGGCAGATGTTCACCTTTTGATAAGGATGCCGACGGACTTGTTGTGGGAGAAGGAACCGGCATTGTTGTGTTAAAAAGGCTTCAAGATGCCATAAGCTGCGGTGATAAAATCCATGCCGTCATCACGGGTATCGGAGTATCCAATGATATTGAAGGAACCCTTGTGGGGCCGGCAAAAGAAGGCCAGGTTCGGGCTATGATCCAGGCGTATAAACACTCGTCGTGGTCCCCTTATGATATCCAATATATGGAATGCCACGGATCAGGTACCCCTGTGGGCGATCAGGTGGAACTGTCCAGCATACATGCATTGCTTGATGCATTTGACTGCCCTGATAAACACATTTCCATCGGCTCTGTTAAATCAATGACCGGCCATCTTTTAACGGCTGCAGGGGCCGCAGGATTTATTAAAACCGTTCTTTCAATGAATGAAAAGATTTTACCACCTTCATTGAATTATTCAACGCCGGCATCCAAAAGTCTTTTAAATAAGAGCAATATCAAGGTTCAAACCCAGGCTGAAGACTGGAACCCCGCCCTTCCCCATTCAACAAGAAAGGCCGGCATCAGTGCGTTTGGTTTTGGCGGTATCAATGCCCATCTTCTTGTTGAAGAATTTAAAGACAACTCAACCAGACATATTGTAAAAAATCCGAAACAACCGGATATTGATAAAAAAGAAAGGTTAAAAACACTTCCCTGCGCCATTGTCGGTATGGAAACCATTGTAAAGGATTGTCATTGTCTGTCCGAATTTATGAAACTTGTATTTGACAAAGCACAATTAAATCCTGAACTTCCCGGATCAAGATGGAGAAGAGCCCAACCTCAGGGTTTTGAGGGAACGCCGGGATTTTATATGGACCATCTGTCAATCCGGGTTGACGAATTCCACATCCCCCCCAATCAAATGAATGATATTCTGCCCCAGCAGATTATTCTTCTCAAAGCTGCCAAAGGAGCGTTGGAAGACGCAAATATCACACCAAGACCATTAGATGGCGACCCCCAAAGGGATCATATCGGTTGTGCCATTGGCATTGAATTTGATTATGGTGCCACAGATTTTCATTTGCGATGGAAAATCAATCATCTTGATGAGGATTTAAAAGATAGCATTTCTCCTTCTTTGACCTTTAACCGGACACTGGGCGCCCTTGGCGGGATTGTTGCCTCCCGCGTGGCAAGGGAATTCAAGCTTGGCGGACCATGTTTCACCCTGTCTGCAGGAGCATCTTGCGGCATCAAGGCCATTGAAACCGCTGTTCATTCCTTAAGTGCTTATGAAACCAATGTCTTTATCTGCGGCAGCGTTGACCTTGCAGGAGATATCCGGCAATTTGCCCTCAATGATATAGCCAAACCCCATTCTGAACACACCCTGCCGTCTGAAGGAGCTTGTGCCCTTGTTTTAAAACGGCTGGATCAGGCCATTGAAGACAATGACAGGATTTATGGTGTCATCACTGGCGTGGCAGGAACAAGCGGCGGCCATATTCCCGGTGAGACAGAATATGATGCAACTATATCCGAAACCCTTTATACCCAATCCCTTGAAAATGCGCTTAAAGATTCAAAAACATCGTTAAGGCAAATCAGTCTTTATGAAACCGGCTTTTCCGGGATAAAGGCAGATGACGCTACCCAGATCAACGTATTAAACAAGCTTTGTTTAAAAGACCCGGGTATTTCCCCCTGCCATGTCACATCAACGTCTTCAGCTATCGGGGACACCAGGGGTGCATCCGCCCTTTTCTCCGTTATCAAGACAGCGCTTTGTCTCAATTACAGGCTTTTGCCATCCAATAAAACTAACGCTTTAGGTTTTGAAAAACTGGATAAAGAAAAATTTTCCTTCATTGACACACCTGTCCATTGGAACCGACAGGATAACAAAACGGCACGAAAGGCCTGTGTTGCATCCATCACTCTGGATGGTGCCTTCTCCCATGTGATCCTTGAAGAATACAGGCCGGATGACAAAAGCCCGCAGGATATCGCATTTTTTGATGAAAAAGACACTTTGTCTGTTGCCAATACCTCATCAAAAAATAATCTGATTGTAAAAATAAATCCGCGACAGGTTTCAGAAGATACGATTTTAAAAATTCAAAAACATCTGACTGTTAATAAAATCAAATCCCCTGATAAAGAGCAAACAGACGTTTTCTTTGAAAATCAGGCACAGCAAGATATCCGGGGCCTTGATCCGGCACTGATAGCAAAGGGCAGCCTTGCCACCTCCAATGCCCATGAAAAATTTCTTAAATTTTCCAAAGAAAACATGCAGCTTCTTGAAAAACAATTTGAAACCCTGACACAGCTTGCGGGCAGCGTTATACAAACTACAGACGGGCAATCAATATCTGAACCGGTAACACCTGTAAAGCCTCCTTTTCTGAACAGGGAACAATGTCTTGAATATGCCATTGGAAAAGCAGGTAATGTTCTTGGAAAAGAATTTGAAATCATAGACACCTATCCTGCCAGGGTGAGGCTCCCGGATGAACCCTTAATGCTGGTAGACCGGATCATGGATATTCAGGGTGAAATGTTGTCTCTAACCTCGGGGAAAATCATCACCCAGCATGATGTCAAGGAGAATGCCTGGTATCTGGACGGCGGGAAAGCCCCTGTTTCCATCTCCATTGAAGCAGGCCAGGCAGATCTGTTTTTATGCGCCTTTCTGGGCATTGACCATGTGGTTAAAGGCACAAGAAAATACAGGCTTCTCGATGCCGGGGTCACCTTTCACAGGACATTGCCAGAACCTGGCGAAACCATTGAGTATCATATTGAAATTGACCGGTTTTTAAAGCAGGGGGATGTATACCTGTTCTTTTTCCACTATAAAGGGTATATTAACGACCAGTTGCTGATTTCAATGCGGGATGGATGTGCTGGCTTTTTTACGGATGAAGAGGTTGAAAATTCAGGCGGTATTATTTTAAAAGCTAAAGAATTAAAACAGATAGACACTGGTCAAAAATTTTCTGCCCTGGTTCCGGCTAAAAAAGAACGCTTTTCCGATGAAAAAATAGAGGCTTTACGCCAGGGAGATCTTGGCAAAGCCTTTGGGAAAAATTTTGAACACATACCGCTTGGAAAACACTTAAAACTTCCTGGCGGCAGGATGCACCTTATTGACAGGGTTCTTGAATTTGATCCCACAGGCGGACGGTTTCGCCTTGGCTCCATTATTGCCGAGGCAGACATCCACCCGGATGACTGGTTTTTAAGGTGCCATTTCATTGATGACATGGTCATGCCGGGCACTCTCATGTATGAATGCTGTGCCCATGCCTTAAGAATTTTTACCCAGAGAATGGGCTGGGTGAGCGACCGTGATGATGTGTTTTATGATGTT
>JAGLNZ010000070.1 GCA_023139225.1 Desulfobacula sp.
TATTTTATCGGGTCTGTGATTCTCTTTAAGCCATTTCAGTGAACCGGGAAAAAGATTGTACTTTTGAACATCAACCACGAGGATTCCTTTAAGGGAGTCGTTTATCATTTCTTCGGTCACAGGGGTATAATTATTATAACCGGTTGAATCAAGATTTTTTTGATAATACATATATGTCTTGATTTCAGGGCTATCAAGATTTTTCAGGTATGTTACAAGCTTTTTTACATTTTGTCCCCAATCCAGGTTTGAATCACTTATGTGCATATAGGCGTTCTGCGGCTTGAACAGCAGTCCGTTGGTAAAAGAAATATAATCCGGAAAGGTTTTAGCAGCTGTAATGCCTTGAAAAACAATAAGCATAAGCGATAGGATGACCGCCGGCTTTGCCCCCAATTCTTCCTTGATAAAATTTATCAGAACAGCAGCTGCAACCATAATAAATGGGAAAATAAAAATGGTATGCCGGATTCCAATCTGTGCTTTATTGAAAATCGAGATCAAAACCATGTAAATAAATACGGGCAGCAAAAGGAAAATAAGAGATTTTCGGGTCTTGCGGTCTGCAAAAACCAGGATAATGGATCCGGCAAGGCAAACGAGTAGAGGGATTGAAGCCTTGGCAATAAACACAAAGAGATAATATTGCCAAAAGCCTGTCCAGGAATGTTGCCCGTTTAAAAATGTCGGGTAGCGATGGCCCTGGGAAGCTTGATATAAGACATATATCAGGTTGTTAAAAGATTTGAACAGGTCACCGCTGAAAATGGAATTTGCATAATCAAAATAAAAAACCGGCGTCACAATAAGGGCAAGTAAAATGTAAGCAAGGGACATGAATGAAATACAAAAACAATAGTCTCTTATGGTTTTTGATGATTGAAGTTTTATAATATTTTTGGTTTCAAACAATTTTACCACATGCAGGGCCATTACAATAACGGTTAACAATGCAACAAGACTGATTCCTAAAAAGCTTTGATTGATGAATAATAAAAAGGTTATTAAATAGACCGTAAAAAGTCCAGCCTGTTTAAATATGCTTCCCTTGGCAATCAATGAACTAACCTTTTTTATAGTTTCATTTTTTATGGCGGGTCCGATTAAAAATATTATTACTGCAATAGGTATGATTATTATGGCAGAGTGCTTTGAGCTCAAAGACAGGCCCATACTGATACCTGCAAAGATCAGATATCGTGGTTTGTTTGTTTCAAACACTTTGCTAATCATATAAAAGGATAAAAATCCAAATGAGGCTGAAGAAACATCTGTCGTAATTAACGGGGTATGTGCAAGAAAAACAGGGCTGAATGCAAATAAAGCAACCGACACCAGGGCTGTTTTTTCCCCGGCAAGTTCACTTGCCCAAAAAAAGATCACAAGCATAATGATAAAGCCAAACAGGAGCATCATTGCTCTTGAAGTATTCAGCATAAGATTTGATTTTTTTTTATTTTTTACATGAAGAAAATCATCTGCATGTTGAAACTGACGGCCTTTAAAATAAGCTGCTGTGTCATGGGAAGCGTTAATATCCATTAACAGCAAAGGCATGGCAGCAATTTCTTTTGCAAGGGGCGGGTGTTCCGGATTCCATCTGAAATCCTGGTATTTTATGTATTCATAGCCAGCAGTTAGATGAACAGCTTCATCACTTGTAATACTTTTTTTCATTACAGCTGAAAAACAGAGTATTGAAAAGCTAATCATCAAAATAACAAGGATGGATTTATTCCCAAGCATATTTATAATATGGCCCCTTTACATGAAAGAACCTGAAAAAAGATTTTTTTGTAAAGGCTGTTGGGCAGGTTTAAACAGATTGACTCCCTTTTTCAGGGTTACGGCGTTATTTTTTTCATTTGCTTTGATGGTATGAACTCCTTCATCTAAATAGATAGTATCCTTATCATATACCAGATGATTATTTATAACAGCACTCCCATTGGTGATTATTGAATAAAGACCGGGGACTAAAATCCTGAAGGTTTGTTTTTCAAAATTATGGGTAAATTCTATTTGCTTGCCTATCACCCATATGGCCCCCCAGTGATGGATGAAATTCGATTTTAAGGTCAGCCAATCCGTTTCAAGTAAAGCAAGGCCGGTGGCAGACCGGGGAGGAGTGTCTGAAGCCAGGTCAAGGTGAGGTACATCTGCCAGAAGAAACAGAGGTTTTTTAGTTTTTAGCAGGTGTTCCATGATGGGTTTATTCCTTTTAAGATATCCTCTCATGCCGGCGGAACTCATGAAAAATCCTATTTTGGGAAAGGATGAAACCATTGAACATCCGTCAATATAGGGAACAGGCTTTGGAAACATATTATGAATAATATGAAGTGTCTGGTTCTGGATTTTATTGTTGCTCTGTACAAATATTTTATGGGTTATGTTAAAACTATTAAAAAAAATCAGCCCGCTGATCATAGTTATAAATATAATGTAGAAAGTTTTATTTATTTTTTCTTTTGCTGCCATCCAGATAGCATAACCGCAAAAGAGTGTTGCAGTGGGGGTAATAAATAAATAAAAATAAGGAAAGGCATTGCGGTAAAACAAGACGGAAAGCAAGGGAACAAGCAGGATAAAAAGGGCTGTATTTTCAAAAGAATAACGATTTTTAAAAAATTCATAGGCATTGATAATGATACCAATGAACAAACACAGCCATATCAGCCAGTCTATATGTAAAGATAATTTAAAAACACCAAAACGGGGAAAAAAATTTTCAAATGAAACAAAGGTGGAGTACGAACTCCCTGCTTTAAGAGTAAATGTTTTCACCTGCGTTGCAGCTGATATCACAGGTGCGGATAACTGCACTGATGAGATTGATAATATATGAAATTTATAAAATAAAATTGATCCCGTTAAAAATGTTAGAAAAAAAATAATTCCAAATAAAAGTGTTTTTCTAAATTGCCTGAGAATAATCAGTTTTGCAGTGAACAATAGTATAAAAACCATCAGATAAATAGCGGATTTTATTGTGATCAATACTGCAACTGCCATGGTTAATCCGGATATAATTTGAAAAAAAACAGAGTGAAATTTCATAAAAAAAAGATAAAGGGAACAAAGAAAAAGAAAGGTAGCGATGGTATCTGATCGGAACCCGGCACCGTTTATTGTTGTATATATAAAAGAAATATAACACAGGACTGAAAACAAAGCACCCGTCGTATCGGAAAATTTTTTCCCAATCAGATAAATAAAAAAACAGGTTCCTGAAAAAAATATAAACATAACCATGCGGCAGGCTTTGATTTGAGATATTTCATTTGTACTGACTGCATTCACCCATTGGAAAAAATAGACATGAAAATTTTGAAATGGATCTGTAAATCGGTTGTTTATGTAATCATGGACCCTTGAAAGATAAAAAAATTCGTCTTGATTTACAGGAGTATGATTTATTAAGAAAAATTTTCCAAGAAGGCCCAAAACAATCATAGATACTAAAATTAAGGCCGTAACTCTTTTGTGATCTATCGAATTCAAAGGCGAATTCCCTGCTGTGCGGGTATGATATCTATCAAATTATAATTGGTTTTTAATAAAGAGAGATTGTCTCCACGCTGTTGTATGAATGTCTTGCTGATTGTGCCAAGATGCTGATTAGCAGCAGCAAGATGGGGGACTTTATACGGGTCAATTCCCATTAAACGGGCGCAAGTAGCATCTACTGCAGGAAGGCTGCGACCCATAACCAGAAGGCCTGAGTTTTTTGGTTCCCCCATGATCGGGCCATCTCCCTGCATCCCAATAACTCCGTCAACAATGGCAAAATGGGGCTTTACAGTTGCATTTATATCAAAAATAGCTTGATTTATCCCTGCCCAGTGGAGAACATTTTTGGGCCATCCATAATAGCTTCCCGGCATGATGCCAAATAGATTTTTCATGGAAAGTGTGACACCTGCCCAATGATGTGTTTTCATTTTAGCCATGGAAACGATCCAGTCAACACTTTTGAGGATTTTCGGCAATACCATATTTTCCAGGCGGGATGTTCCACCCATGTTTGCCGTGCAGAAAACATCATCATAGTTGATATCAATAAAGCGGATTGGATTTTCTTTCAGGACTTGTGACAACCCTGATTCTTCAACGAGCAAAAATGAATCCCTGCAATGCCCCGGGCCTTCTGCAATTAAAACTTTTTTTGCCCCCAGGGATAGAAATGCTTCAGCCGCTCCATGAATCACCAGAGGGTGGGTGTTGATGTGAATGGATCCTTTGTGGGTCTCAACTAAATTGGGTTTTAAAAGGATACGTTTTCCTTTTATTTCTTGAGGAGTCACTCCAATTTCTTTGAAGCCGGATAAAATGATTTTAGAAAAATCTGTTGTGTAGTTATCAGCCTTTGCAATAAATGTCTCTGTTCTATATTTAAAATCTTTGTAAAGGTTTAATAACCTCATTACGCTGAACGCAGCTACACCTCCGGCAAGGATAGTTCCAAGAAATTCTCTGCGTGTCAGAAAGGATTTTTTCATTTTATCAGATCCCCGATCCCGGTTTCAGCGATCAAGGCAATGAGGAGCAACGACAGCTGTACTGTATTATATGTGCCGAATATTTCCTGCTGTCTAAGGCATCTGGCGATTAAATCTGTTTTGCCGGCAGGTGCGATGCCCCAGGTACTAAGTCCCAATAGGCCCCAGCCAAGCGATAGGGGGGTCTTTAATTGTTTAATGTTGTTTTGTAAATATTTTAAGCTTTTATCAATAGCTTTTTTTTCGAGTTTTTTATGCAATGCACTTAATGCCATACCGGTTGATTCAGGCATGGGGCGGAGTTGTCGGCCAAAGACAGTGGTGTTACCGTAATTCCAGCCGCCGGAACTTAGCTGTCTGTCCAGCAGCATTCTTTTTGCCTCCTCAATACGAGGATGTTTCCCTTTACCGGCTATTTCAAGGGCGATCATTGCCATTGATGTCGGTTCGACCCATGAATGTGTGTTTTCAATCCAGGGCCATCCCTTAATCAGGGTATCATGTCCCATAACAGAATTTTTTTTCTCAAAATGCCGGCCGGAAAATCCGAGTATAAAATGAACCGCCTTGTTTTGCTTGATCTGGAATTTTTTTTCATTATGCCAGGCAATAATTGTCAACGCCGTGGGCCAGCAGGTTTGTGGCTGATCTGTTTGAAGAACTACACGCCCATCGGGCATTTGATTT
>JAGLNZ010000700.1 GCA_023139225.1 Desulfobacula sp.
TAAATGCCCCTGCCATGCTGGCAGAACCCTATAAACGCGGAGAAAGGTAACAAACCCTTTGACTTTTCATTCACTTTTATTGATAATTACAAGATCATCCATCGTTTGATCTAAAAGGAGACTATATGTCAGAACCTAGGATATCCATTGATGAAATATCAAAAATATTTTTAAAAACAGCCCAGCATACCCTTGAAACCAGTACCAAACAGGAAATTACATATTCTTCAACTATCCAGAAAACACCTAAGGTCTCCATGAAACCTGATCTGACCTGCTTTGTCCAGTTCAATGGAGATTATAACGGGCTTGTTGTGATAAATTTTTCTGCCAATGCCGCATTTGAAATTTATAAATCCTATATGAAGGCCATGGGGATGCCGGAAAATGAGCTTGCCGCAACCGTTGCTTCCCCGGAAGTCTCAGACACCATCGGGGAAATTACCAACCAGGTCATGGGCCAGCTCATCAAAGAAATTGATGACAAATATGACCTGAATGCCGAGTTTGGGCAGCCTAAAGCCCTGACCCTGAACAGCTCTATTACCCTTGTCATTGATTCAGATTACGGGGAAAACAGGCGGTTATCCTTTAGAATCGGCAATTATAGTTTTCGAATTGAAATCGCAATGGAACATACCGAGTTTATTCTCATTTAAAAAAAACTTTTTTTATTTTTATGACACCATTTAAATATCTTTTTGTCTTTTGCAGCCTGCTCATTTTCTTTTCATTTACCGTGAACAAAAGTCTTGCCATATCGATTCCGGAAGAAAAAAAAGTCGCTAAAAAATTCATGAAAATGATACAGGAAAAACAAATGATATTAAATGATCCCATTGCCGCTCATATGGTTACGCAGGTTGGCAATCACATCCTGACTTTTCTGCCGCCCCAGCCCTTTGACTACTCTTTTTACATTGTGGACGATGATGTTTTTAATGCATTTGCAAGTCCGGGCGCCAATATTTTTGTCTATCGGGGACTGATCACATCCCTTGACTCCATTGATGAGCTGGCAGGAATCATCGGACATGAAATTGCCCATGCTGTAAGCCGTCATGTATCTGAATCCATTGATCGTTCAAAATTTATCACTATTGGAAGTATGGCAGGTGTGCTGGCCGGCGCCATTATCGGCAGTAAATCAGGCGGGGATGCCGGGGTAACTGTTATAAAGGGATCAGTGGCCGTTGGGCATACTGCCATGCTTGCCTTTACAAGGGAAAATGAAACAGAAGCTGACGAAAAAGGGATTATGCTGTTAAAAAGGAGCTGTTTTGCACCGGAGGGACTCCTGTCAGGTTTATTGAAAATCAGGGCGGCAGACTATCGAGGCGTGGAAGGAATCCCGGATTATGTTAAGACTCATCCCGGAACCGGCCAACGAATAGCACATGTAGAAACGATTCTTGCAGGCTACACCCCGCCAGAAGACAAAGCAAAATGCAATGAAGATTTCAGGTTTGACATGGTCAAATACAGGCTTTTAGGGCTTTACGCAGATATTGAACCCACATTTAATCAATTAACCACACAACTGAATAAAAATTTTACAAGCGATGAAGCTGCTGACGAGGCTGCCATCCACTATGGAATGGGTCTTATTTATGCCAGAAAATTCATGAGGAAAAAAGCACTGTCACATCTGAAAAAAGCACTGGCTATAAACATTTTCGATCCAATGGTACTTCTTGAAATGGGCAGGATATACCTGCAAAACAAGGAGCCTGAAAAAGCACTCAATGTCCTTAAAGGAATCGAGCAGGACCAGGTGTTGGGTCTTGCTGCCAAGTTTCACCAGGCAAATGCACACCTTGAGCTAAGAAATCTTTCAAAAGCAAAAAATCTTTTCAATACCGTTATAAACAAGGAACCTCGCCTTTATCCAAAAGCATACTACAACCTTGCAAATATTATGTCGCTTGAAAAAAACCCGGGCCTTTCCCATTATTATCTTGGTGTCTATTATGCTGAAATAAAAAACAATAAAAACGCCATTATTCATCTAAACAAGGCATTGGAAACGCTGAGGAATGAAACTAAAATCAAAAAAGCGAAAAAACTTTTGGACCGATTGAAAAAACAAGCCGCCACTAAAGAACGAAAAAAGCTTTAGGCCTGCCGCGGATACCCCAGGCCCTGAAACTTAAAAATCAAGATAATTTAAACAGATCCGTACTCAGGTATCGTTCCCCGGTGTCAGGAATAATAAACACAATGGTTTTGCCTTTATTTTCAGGCTGCGATGCAATGGTCTTTGCCCCATGAAAGGCGGCACCCGATGAAATACCGCAAAGAATGCCTTCCTGTATAGCAAGATCCTTTGCTCCTTGAAGAGCCTCTTCATTCTCAACGGTAATAACTTTATCAAGGATATCCATATCCAGATTTTCAGGAATAAAACCAGCCCCGATGCCTTGAATTTTATGGGGGCCCGGGGTTCCGCCGGAAATAACAGGTGAGGCGGCAGGTTCTATGGCCACAGATTTTATAGCAGGTTTTTTCTTTTTCAGTACTTGTGATACCCCTGTGATGGTTCCACCGGTTCCCACACCTGCGACAAAGATGTCAATCTTACCATTTGTATCATTCCAGATTTCCAATGCAGTGGTTTTCCGATGGATTTCAGGATTAGCAGGATTGGAAAACTGGTCCGGCATAAAGGAATTGGGCGTTTCTTTAACAATTTTCTTTGCCTTTTCAATGGCACCTTTCATCCCCTTAGCCCCTTGGGTCAAAACGATGGTGGCCCCCAGATGCTTTAAAAGC
>JAGLNZ010000701.1 GCA_023139225.1 Desulfobacula sp.
CAAATATGAAGCAAGACTTCAAAACGGGGCAGTGACCTTTATTAAGGCTATTTCCAGCGGAGATTAAAATGTTTGTCCATAAAAAAAGAAAACCTGGTTATCAGATACAGCCGCCTCTTACCTCTCTGATAGATATTATTTTTATGCTGCTGATTTATTTTATGCTGACCACAAATTTTATTGTGGAAGAGGGCATTAAAATAAAACTTCCCAATGCTCAGGCGTCCGCCCCCCAGGTTAAACAGGAGATTACTGTTTTTGTCGACAAAGAGGGGACAACCTATATTTCAAATAAAGAAATACCCATTGATACACTTTATGCCCGGATCAAAGAGATGATCGGCAATAATACAGACAGGCTGGTCGTTGTAAAGGCCGATAAAACCGTGGTATTGAACAAGGCTGTCAGGGTTATGGACATTGCCAAGGCCGCAGGCGCCTCCCGGCTTTGCCTGGCCACTGAAAAAGGGCTTTAGCTATAACCATGGCAGAAGAGAAAAAATCCCCCAACCTGCTGCTTTGCGGGTTTGTCATCATATCACTTGGTATTCATATCCTTATTTTTTTGCATGTCACAGGTATTTATGAAAGCCGGGCAATTTCCTATATTGAGTTGTCCATGCATCAAATTTCCAAACCAAATGTCAGGGAGATCCCAAAACCCAGGATACGTGAAAAAGAACCTGAAGTTTCTTCGATAAAGACTGTTCAGGTGAAAAAATGCAGTGTTCCCAGGATTAAGATTGATGCTGTTCAAAATTATAAAACCGATCATTCTTACGAGCGGATCAGCTTGCCACAATTGCCGGATCATATGGATTCAGCCGGGTTTTTTTTGCCGGATTTTAATACCCCAAACCAGGTGGCAGATGGCAAGATCCATGAAGAACATATTGAATTTACCACTGCCAAGGAGTATTTTGAAATGTTGAATCTGCGCATCCACAGTGTTAAAAAATATCCTGAATCCGCAAAATCAAGGCATCTTGAGGGGAGAGTCAAAGTCCAGTTTGTATTGTCTAAGGATGGAATTTTGTCAGATATAAAAATTATTAAAAGTTCACGCCATAGAAACCTGGATGAGGCGGCAGTTGAAGCCATTAAAAAAGCCTCCCCCTTCCCGAGGCCGCCCACCTTTATTTTCAAGACACCGGTAACGCTAAGGATCAATATTCTGTTTGAACTTGCTTAACAATCTAAATTTATAAAAAATAAGGATTAGGTATGAAACACAATAAAACAAGCGCGCAAAGATTTTTTTGGTATCCTGTTCTGCTGCTTATTATTTTAGTTTTTATCCCGGCACCATTGCCCGCCAGTGAAATAAAGACACGTACCATAACAGATATGGCCGACCGCAGGGTCATAATTAAACATCGTGTTGATAAAATTGTCACTACATTTAAACCGTCAAGCCTTTGTGTGCTTTCCCTTGGGCTTGCCCACAAGCTTGTCGGGATTGACAGTTCTTCCCGGCAGGACCGGCTGTTCCAGGCTGTTTTCCCAGAGGTTGTCAATCTTACGGGCGTGGGATCAAAATCCATGGGGATTAATTTTGAAACCCTTGTTTCCCTGAAACCTGACCTTGTGATTTTTTATTCACAAAAAGATGGCCTTTCTTTTGCCGACAGGCTTGATTCTATCAATATTCCTTGTGTTGTAATCATACCGGAAACATTTGACACCATAAAAGAATCCATGCGCGTGATTGCTTTGGCAGCAGGAGAACCTGAAAGAACAATATATGTGGAAAACCAGATGGATACTGTGATGGATCTTGTGGCACAGCGGCTTTCCGGGCTTGTAAAAGAGGATAGGAAGACCGGATATTTTGCATCTTTTAAGGGGATTTACAGCACTGCCACGGGAAACATGCTTCAGGATGAAATTTTTAGCAAAGCAGGAATTGAGAATGTATCCCGCCATCTAAGGGGATATTTTCAGGACATATCCCCGGAACAATTGATGAAATGGAATCCGGATATCATGGTACTTTCCCAGCATATGAAAAAAAGCGAGATCAAACGGCTTTCCAACAAGGCGCTTGCAAGAATTAATGCTGTATCCCAAAAAAATGTTTACCAATGCCCGTCGAGTCTTGCTCCATGGGATTTTCCTTCTCCATTGTCAGTGCTTGCAAGCCTCTGGCTTGCCCACAAGGTCTATCCTGAAAGATTTTTGGATATTGAATTTGAAAATAAGGTAGATGAATTCCATAATAATCTTTTTGGAAAAACTTTGAAACAAATGGGCGGCAATCTGGACGATACGATATACTAAAAAATGAAGACGCTATCTGCATCCGGAAGATTTGTTTGCCTGCTTGCTGTTGTTTTATTGGCTGCATTTTTTGTATCTTCAATATCGGGCAGGGTGCCCATAGGGGTTTCTGAAATTTTCAACATATTTTCAAACCTGTATCATGGCAGGGATTCAACAGGAGATCTCTTATCAAAGGAACTTGTTTTTTTATGGATACGCCTGCCAAGATGCGTGATGGCAATCCTGGTGGGCTCAAGCCT
>JAGLNZ010000702.1 GCA_023139225.1 Desulfobacula sp.
GCAGGATTCGCCTTTGGTAACTCTGATGTGACAGCCGTCCATTGTATTTCCGAATCCATAGGAGCCTTGTATGATATTCCCCACGGTGTTGCAAATTCTATTTTTCTGCCCCATGTGCTTTCCTATAATCTGCTAGAGTGCTTTGAAAAAATGGCTGCGCTGGCAAGGCAGACCGGGATTAACAAAACAGACGATATGACTGCATCAAAGGATTTTATCCAATTGATAAAGGATTTGTCAAAGAGACTTGGGATTCCTTTATTCAAGGATTTAAAGATTGGGAAAGATCAGTTTGAGAAGATCGCAAAGATGTCGTTTGAAAATAATTCCACTCCGTCAAATCCAAAGGAACTTGGAAAGGAAGATTATTTTAAAATACTTGAAAATGCCTATGAATAAAAAATAAATATATGCCGGGCCAGGTCTGCATCACCAGGACAATAAAAGAGAAAGCTATAAATTGGTTTTTAATTATCCTTCTTACCCTTGTTAGGGACAATGAAATTTTTTATTTTTTTCAGATAGGGGATCAATACAATAATGACAATGGCAGCAAACAGATACTGGATCATGTGAAAACGCTGCTCTAAAAAATCAAAGCAGTAAAACCAGACAATGATAGCGGTCAGAGTGCCCAGAAACGTGGCGGAAAAATTTCTGAACAGGCTTAACCTGAGCATGTATCCAATAATAGACCCCACCACAGGCCCGGTCACCGGGAGGGGAGCCATGACAAAGAAAAAAATGCCGATCCATCCCAGGGGTTCAATTTTTTCTTTTTGTTCAAGGGCTTTTCCGGTCAGGCGGGCCATGAATTTTATCAGCCATTCATTTCTTAAATAATTGGTGGTACTTAACACAAAACCGGCATAGGTGAAACACACGATGAGTACCTCAATATAAAAATTATATACAATGGTGGGAAGGGCACCGAATCCATTGAGGATACACAGGCCAATGCCGGCGGCCCGGCCGCCGAAGATATGGGCGATAAAAACAAGGATAAGGATTTTGCCTGTTTGAGGATCAGTGATACCATAGAACCCGATAAAAATCATGAGCAGAAGACTTAAAAAAAATCCGCTTAACAGCAGTCTGCCCTCAATGGTATTTAATATTGTATGTTTCATATTGATTTGACAATTTTAAGGTTATCATTCCAGCCAGAATTTTATAGAGCAAGAAGGGAATATTGTCAAGAAGTACATAAGTCCCATACAATACAATTAATTGTAAAAATCGGAATAAAATCAAGGCTCCCGGGCCTGCCATGGTTGGTCGCCATCATCTTAAGGTATTACGATTTTATTACAATTTAACATAACAGGTGTAATTTAATAGCGCCTGCAATCTGTCAAATCCGGAGTGAAGATATCTGATGCAATAAACTTGAAAAAACTAAGATACCTCAAGTTTTTTTGGTCACCGGATTAGCTTGACAAAAAATAACTTCCTGTCTATTGTTTATTTTTATACTGGGGCCAGGGCTTTTGACGGGCCTTTTTCCAGATCATGGAAAGGCCTGTCAAAACTAAATAGTATTGTCATTACACTTTATAAATTTAAGAGAAAGTAATGCTCACCTCTATAATTCTGAAAAAACTTAAGCAGGCCTTTACTGATTTGCTTCCCATTATTCTGGTTATTACTTTTTTTCAGATCATTGTCCTTAAACAGCCTTTACCACAAATGGGAGAAGTCCTTTTTGGTGCTCTGCTTGTGGTGGCCGGCCTTAGCCTGTTTGTTCAGGGGCTTGAAATGGGCCTGTTCCCCATAGGCGAGGCAATGGCCCAGGCCCTAGCCAGGAAGGGCAGTCTTTTCTGGCTCCTTATATTTGCCTTTGCCTTAGGGTTTTCAACCACTGTAGCAGAACCCGCTCTAATAGCCGTATCTGCGGAAGCAGCAGCAATCGCCGGCCAGGGGGGGCTTATCGACCCGAGCCAGGACTCTTTAAACCAATATGCCT
>JAGLNZ010000703.1 GCA_023139225.1 Desulfobacula sp.
TGGGAAGAACAGGGTACAGCGCCAGCAAACATGCCCTGCACGGATTATTTACATCCCTGCGATGTGAATTACGCCATAAAGGAGTCCATGTGATGATCGTCTGCCCGGGGTTTATCAGGACCAATCTCCAGACAAGGGCTCTTGGGTGCGATGGCAGGATTGCCACCCATGAGCAGACCAAAATCGGGAAAGAAGATACTCCTGAAAATGTGGCTAAACAGATTGCAAAGGGAATTGTAAAGAAAAAATCCATCCTTGTTCTCACATTCATGGGGAGAATCGCCTATCTTATATCCCGATTATCACCATTGTTGTACGAATATTTAATGACCCGTCAATTTAAAAAAGAATTATAAGATACCAGAAAGAGGAGATGTTAAATGACTAAACTAAAAATGACTCCCAGTGAAGCCCTTGTTGAAACCCTGGTGGCGGAAGGGGTTCAAAATGTGTTCGGGATTGTCGGATCAGCTTACATGGATGCGCTGGATCTTTTTCCGGCAGCCGGAATCCGATTTATTCCCGTGGCCCATGAGCAGGCAGCCTGCCATGCGGCTGACGGCCTTGCCAGGGTAACGGGAAAACCACAGGTTTGTATTGCCCAGAATGGCCCTGGAGCAGCCAATTTTGTTTCCGCCATGACCGCAGCCTATTGGGCTCACTCCCCGGTTGTTGCCATAGCTCCTGAAACAGGGTCAATGGGGATCGGCACCGGTGGATTCCAGGAATTGGATCAAATGGCCATGTTTGAAAAACAGACGGTTTACCAGGTAAGGGTAAACCGGCCGGAAAGAATGGCAGAATTTGCACGGCAATGTTTTTTCAGGGCCAAACTTGAAAATGGGCCGACGCATTTAAATATCCCCAGAGATTATTTTTATGGTATCTGCGAGGATGAGATTTATCCTACAATGGAATTATCAATGGGATTTGGTGCAGGACAGGCCATTGAGCAGGCAGCAAAACTGCTTGTGGAAGCAAAATATCCTGTGATCCTCTCGGGAGGAGGCGTAAGCCAGGGTAATGCTTTAAAACAAGTTACAGCACTTTCAGAGTATTTGACTGCACCGGTAGTCAATTCATATCTCCATAATGATACCTTTGATGGCGATCATAAACTTTCCTGCGGGCCCATCGGGTATTGCGGGTCAAAGGCTGCCATGAGAACCATTGCCAAGGCTGATGTTATCTTGGCCCTGGGTTCTAGGCTGGGGCCTTTTGGCACCTTGCCCCAATATGATATTGAATACTGGCCAGAAACGGCTAAAATTATCCAGGTGGATGTCAATGCGAAAGTGTTGGGACTTTCCAAAAAAGTGGATGTGGCAAGTGTTGCCGATGCAAAAGAGTATGCAAAAAAACTGCTGGATATCATTCAAGCCATGAAACCGGAAATCAAAGTTAATTCTAAAAGACTTGCAGATGTTGAAAAGGAAAAGAAAATCTGGGATGAAGAGCTTTTAGCCTGGTCAAGTTCTGAAAACAAACTTATGCACCCCAGACGTTTTTTAAAGGAACTGACAAAGGCAATGCCAAAAGGTTCCATTGTGGCAACTGATATTGGCAATAATTCTTCCATGTGTAATGCTTATTTGAAATTTTCTGATATCCGGCAGCATATATCAGCTCTTTCCTGGGGTAATTGCGGGTTTGCCTACGGGGCTGCCATGGGGGCAAAAATAGGGCATCCCGACAAACCAGTGTTTGCATTCCAGGGGGATGGCGCATATGGGATCAGTGGTATTGCAGAGGTCATGACGGCTGTGCGGGAAAATATCCCAATCATTGCCATTGTTGCCAATAATTTTGAATGGGGTGCTGAAAAGAAAAATCAGATCGATTATTATAATAACCGGTTTGTAGGGGCAAATTTACGGGAAAACCCTGATTATGCACGGCTTGCCATTGATATGGGTGCAAAAGGGTATACTGTGGAAGATTATAATGAGGTGGGTGATGTTGTAAAGGATGCTTTAGAATCGGGCAGGCCCTGTGTGATCAATGCCATAATCCAGGGCGGGGAAGAGGTGCTGGCAGAGCCTTTTAGAAGAGATGCACTCAATATGCCGGTTCGATACCTTGAGAAATATAAACACTTGAATGCCTAAAAAAAATCGGGGCTCAGAGTAAATCTTGGCCCCGTTATCTACCATTGGTTGTTTAAGAATATTACAGCCTGTTTTTCCGACCAGTACAGGTTTTGCTCGTTAAAAGAGACAAATCCCACATGCCC
>JAGLNZ010000704.1 GCA_023139225.1 Desulfobacula sp.
CAGCATTGATAATGAGCGTCGGTACAGCTATATCCGGGATAAATGGTTTGCTGGAACATTTTTCCCAATAGTCATACGCATTTTTAAACCCGTGAATGGGTGCGGTATACCTGTCATCAAATGCCTTAAAGTCTTTTATTTTATCATATCCTTTATCATCAATGAGTCCCGGCATGATTTTTATTTTTGCCTTGATTTTCTGGTGCAGCATTATCAGGAATCGTTTCATATATAATTTGTTCACAGATTTTGCCAGGGCTTTTGCACTTGCTTTTAAATCACAAGGGACAGAAAAAACAACAGCCTTTTTGACAATGGGATCAGGCCTTTCCCTTCCCAGGTGCAAAAGAGTCAGGTTCCCGCCAAGGCTGAACCCGATAAGTGCAATCTCTTTATAGGGATGATTATGCCCGGCATGATCGATCACCCGGGACAGATCATCGGTCACCCCGTTGTGATAAGATCGAAGCAGGCGGTTGGGTTCACCGCTGCAGGATCTGTAATTCCAAGCCAGAGCATCCCAGCCGCCATCGTTAACGGCTTTTACCATACCCTTGACATAGGCTCTGCCGGTATTGCCTTCAAGGCCGTGAGATATGACGGCAAGTTTGTTATTGCCGTTGGTTGACCAGTCAAGATCGAGAAAATCATTATCAAAGGTTGTGATCCTTTCTCTTTTGTAACAAACTAAATTAACTTTTCTGAAAATTACAGGAAAGACGGTCTGGATGTGCCCGTTTCCAAAAAGAAAGGGCGGGGTGTAAATATTATCCGGCACAGGCATGCTCCTTATTTATACTGTTTAATTGTTCATAAATTTGATATATTATTTTTTCTATGATGTAAAATTTAAAATTTAAATAAGGATACAACAAAAGCCATGAAGGTTGGAATTATCGGTCTGCCCCAGACAGGCAAAAAAACATTGTTTCAGATATTAACAGGCAATGAGATCAAAGAGCCGTCCAAGGCATTTAAACCAGTGCCGGGTGATGCAGATATTCTTGATTCAAGATTTAATCAGCTTGTACAAATGTACGATCCTAAGAAAAATGTCAGGGCAAGGATTGATCTTGTTTTACTTCCCAAAATGGAGGCTGAAACCATCGCCAAAGGCGAGATTTTCAGGGATATTGCAGATATGGATGCTATCTGCCATGTGGTTCGCTCCTTTGAAGATGATGCCATTTACCATGCCGAGGGATCTGTGGATGCCATAAGGGATTTTGAGATGGTTAATTCCGAATTAATCATGCATGACCAGATTTTTATTGAAAAACGAATTGAACGTCTTGAGGCAATGGTTAAAAAGATAAAGGATGAAGATCAGCAAAAAGAACTGGTGCTCATGAACAAGTTAAAAGACTTTCTTGAACAGGAAAAACCATTAAGATTGATTGAATTGACGGATGATGAGGAAAAGATGATCAGGAGTTATCCCTTTATTACAAGGAAAAAACTGGTCATTGCCGTTAACGTGTCTGAAGATGACCTTGAGAGTGAGGCCATCCTTTCAAGGTTCAGGCAAAGCTGCGAAACCCAGGAGATGGAAGTCATGCTGGTATCTGCAAAAGTTGAGGCTGAAATTGCCATGCTGGATACCCAGGAAGAAAAAAATGAATTTTTAGAAGATCTTGGCATCAAAGAGACCGCCCTTGAAAGCTTAACAAAGCTGTGCTTAAAATCTTTGGACCTGATTTCCTTTTTTACGGTTGGAAAGGATGAGGTCCGGCAGTGGCTGGT
>JAGLNZ010000705.1 GCA_023139225.1 Desulfobacula sp.
CAGGGTGTTGACCTTCGTGATGAAGTCAATGACGGCTGGATGGAGTTGATCGTCAGGAAAAAATCATTGCCTGAAAGTATGAAATTTTCCGAAGAGAGCAAAAGAATGTTTTTCCTGGTTTGCTATAATATTGACAAGTTCAGAGAATTTGTATTTAACAGCACATTTCTTGAAAGATACGATTTTCAAAAAGAAAAAATTGAAGAAATTAAAAAAGATGATGTCAAGCTGCTGCAGTTTGGATTTGAATGGCTTAACGCCAGTTTTTTTCAAACAGGACAGGAAAAATTTCCAGTAAAAGAAAAAAAGTAAACCATACCTGAAAATATTCAGACGGACCATGCCGGGAACAGCATGGTCCGTTTGATTTTAGTAATTATACCACAGGTCTTTCAAGCGTTCCGGGTTGTTCAGCTTCTGATCAATATCCACATTAAAAAATGACCCAACGGGTTCAAAAATTTCAGGGTTATTGGCCTGGACATTTTTTGCCGCATCCAAAATAACATGAAAGCCTTTTTGAGTCATTTTTCCCAATGGTCTGCGGCAGGGGCCCCCGGGCATTCCCAATAACTGCATCAGGGTCTTTAAAGGAAGCGGATTCCTTGCCCGGCAAGTGACCGCTCCAAATTCGGATTCTTCCTGGGTTACCACCACAACAAGATCAAGCAGGGGTTTTAAGGCTGTCTGAATCTTCATGGCCCCATCCGTATCCCCCTGGTTGAGCAGCGAGACCATCTGTGTAAGAAATTTCGGTGCAATATTGGCCATCACTGAAATCCCGCCGCATGCCTTGATTTCAGGATTTGTCATAATATCATAAATCAGGGCATCATCCCCGGAAAATATTTTAAAATCATCCCCGCAGTATTTCCGGGTAAGTTTCATATTCTCAAGATTACCGGTAGCTTCTTTTACGCAGGATATATTAGAAAAGTTCTTTGCCAGGATGGCAAGGTCCTGGGGCAGCATCTGGGCACCGGTCCTGCCCGGAATAATATAGGGGATAATGTTTACATCAGGAAATTTTCTCGCAACCACTTCATAATATTCCTTCCTGATTTCAAGGGAGCTTGGGCCATTATAATATGGGTCCACCATAAGGATTGCGTCAATATCTTCTTTGGCGGCATGTCCTGCAGCCTCCAGAGCCTCGCTAGTATTATTGCTTCCTGTTCCGGCGATCCTGAGGCATTTGCCTTTTGCGAGTTTGGCAACTTGCGCAATCACATGATCGTGTTCTTTCCATTTGAATGTGGGGCTTTCACCGGTTGTTCCTGTTGCAAGTATTCCCGTTATGCCATTTTTAATCTGAAAGTTGATAAGCTGTTCAAGGCCTTCCTGATCAAGTTCTCCTGCCTGATTAAAAGGGGTGATTAATGCTGTATAGCACCCTGGTTTCATATCTTACTCCTGATGTGTAAATAAATTATTCCCAATGGATTTTCTTTCTATTCACGTGCTATCACAAGTTTTAACTTGGTTCAAGCCAAAACTATAATTGCTGATTATTTTCAATTGGCCTTGACACAATGTTGTACCGGAAATATTATACTAAGTTTTAAATTAAGGATTTGAAACAGCAATAAATACAAATTAAGGATATGAATAATGACTGATCAGGGGAAAAACCTTCCAAAAGATGCGGATGAGCATATTGCCAGATTAAGAAACCAGCTTGTCCAGAATGATGAATGCGGCACGACCCACTATAATCTTGCCGTAGCACTTTTGGGAAAGCAGGAGTTTGTAGAGGCTGAAGAGGAACTCCATGACGCCGTTGACCGTAGTCCAACGCTTGCCGAGGCCTATGTTCTATTAGGGGGTATCTGTCTTCAAAGAGGTGATCTTGAAGGATGTTACAGGTTCAACCAGCGCGCTACAAAGGCAAGAGCCGGCTTTGCTGAGGGATATGGCAACATGGCCTTTGTTCTTCTACAGCTAATTGACGGTAAAGATCCCAAGGAAGATGAAGAAAAAATGGATAAGGCTATTAAAAATCTTAAAAAAGCCATTATTCATAATAAAAATTTTGTCCAGGCCTTTACCACCCTGGGAACTGCTTATTTTATGAAAGGACTTGTAAAAGAAGGTATCAAGGCAAATCTTGAGGCCATTGAAATACAACCTGAATTTCCTGTAGCCCATAACAATCTTGCAGTAGCCTACCTTGAAACCGGTGAATTTGATAAAGCCGTTGCCCATTGTGATAAGGCCGAAGAATTAGGCTTTGAAGTTGCCAAAGAGTTGAAAGACGAGCTTGCACCTTATAGAAAAGCATAATGGATTCCAGTTTTTTCCTTTTTTTTGTATCCGGTGAAGAAAAAGAGGTTTTCCCTGGCGCTCGGCTGCACAACTTACCATTGTCAGGGGAAAATTCCGGGTTCTCCAGCGATATTCCTTCTGCACAAACAACCCCAGATTCAGGTTTTACGGTTGGTGATTATTTTTCTGCTGCTTGTCGATTTTTATCAGCAAATGATTTTTCAATATTGAAAACAGGTCTTGAGGCTGTTTCCGGCACACCTGTTCAAACGGATCAGATCACTAAGATAGCCGTTTTTCTTGAAAAACATGGTGCGTTTTATCATCCAATGAAAATTGAGGTGAAACTTCAGACCACTTTTAATGAGAGTCGGGCCTGCTCTTTTGTCCTGAACGGTGCGGTGTCAACTCAGGGCCTGTCTTTGATAGAAAACGAGTATCAATTGATATCCAGCTTGAATGAAATCTGTTCAAAACATTATCTTCCACAAGTTTTTGGGATTAATTTTATAAAAACTGATAAAGGTGAGATCGGTTTTTTTTTAGGGGAATGGTTTGACGGTTATAAAGAATTTCATGTCACCCAAGACCAGGATAAAAGACAAATAGTGATATGGGAGTCTGACGGTAGTTGCCAATATATTTCTGAAGCAAATGCTCTCCCGATTTATCAGGAGATATCCCGGATTTTGACCTATTACTATGATATCGAAACCTTTGAGCAGATTTTTCCCTGGCATCATGCTGCCGGAGATTTTGTTGTCAGGCAGGAGGAGGGCAACATTCATGTCCGGCTGATCACGGTGAGAGGATACTCACCCCTAACGGAATTCGGCACTGGAAAAAAGGATAAAAAAGTGCATATTCTGCCATCCTTATTGTTTTTCTTTTTAAGTCTGACCTTAAGAATGCGCCTTGACCGGTTGAACGGTACAGGTAAAATAGTGATGCTTGAAAACAGAGTGATAAAAGCAACCATTGAGGGCTTTTTGCATGCTTTAGATGAGAAATCCACAACTTACAATTTTGGAGATTTGAAGTTTGCTTTTACTGAATTTTTTCGGCAGTTCAGCCTCGGGCAGGTGGTGGGAATTATGGAAAATATTGTAGAGTCCACTAATCTTAAGCCTTCTGAAATTAATTTATTAGAACAAAATCTTGAATCTCATTGCAAGACCCTGTATTCAATTTTCAAAAATAGTTAAAAAAAATCCTTTTTTATTGACATGTTGAAACTAAAATTTTATATCTGCAATGTTATTTTGCTTAAGTTGTTCCCAAGAAAAATATGGCGGTTTTATAACCCTTTGGAATAACGACAAATTAGACTATTGAATGAAAAGTTTGAGAACTTTTTCATTATTGAATGTAAATTAACTTTTAACGGAGGTAAGTAAATGGCTAAACATGAGACTCCTTTTCTGGATCAGTTGGAATCCGGCCCATGGCCTAGCTTTGTTTCTGACTTGAAACAACAAGCAGAAGTCAGAGCCAAGAACGAAGAAGGTGTTGAATTCCAGATTCCCCAGGATTGTGTAGACGATCTTCTTGGAGTTGTGGAACTTTCTTACAAACATGGAAGAACCCATTGGAAACATGGTGGTATAGTAGGTGTTTTCGGCTATGGTGGCGGTGTTATCGGCAGATATTGCGATCAGCCGGAGCTGTTCCCAGGTGTACAGCATTTCCATACAATGCGTGTAGCCCAGCCTGCTGGTAAATATTATACAACTGATTATCTTAAAAAACTTACAAAACTTTGGGATTTCAGAGGATCAGGCGTAACCAATATGCATGGTGCTACCGGTGATATCATTCTGCTTGGTACCACCACCCCTCAACTTGAGGAAGTATTCTGGACATTGACGCATGATTATAATCAGGACCTTGGCGGGTCAGGCTCCAACCTGAGAACACCTGCTGACTGTCTTGGCCAATCCAGATGTGAATATGCCTGCTATGATACCCAGGCATTGTGTCATTTTCTGACCAATGAATACCAGGATGAACTTCATCGCCCGGCATTCCCCTATAAATTTAAATTCAAATTTGATGCATGCCCGAACTGCTGTGTTGCATCTATTGCACGTTCTGATATGTCTTTTATCGGTACCTGGAAAGATAATATCCGGATTGATCAGGATGCCGTCAACAAATATGTTGAAAATGATGCGGCGTATCCTTCCAACGCCGGTGCGCATAAAGATCGCGACTGGGGTCCGTTTGACCTGGAAAAAGAAGTGATTGCTCTTTGCCCCACCGGATGCATGAAATTTGAAAACAAAAAACTTTCCATTGACGATGCCAACTGCACCCGTTGCATGCATTGTATCAATGTAATGCCGAGAGCCCTTAAAATCGGTAAAGATACCGGCTGTTCCATTCTTTGCGGTGCCAAGGCTCCAATCCTTGACGGTGCCCAGATGGGTTCTTTGCTTGTGCCATTTGTCGAAGTCAATGCTGACAATGATTATGAAGCAATTACAGAAGTCATTGAAAATATTTGGGACTGGTGGATGGAAGAAGGTAAAAACCGTGAAAGACTTGGTGAGCTGATCATGCGTCAGGGATTCCAGAAACTTCTTGAAGTAACCGGAATTAAAGCAATACCACAGCATGTTTCATACCCGAGAAGTAACCCGTATATCTTCTGGAAAGAGGATGAGGTTGAAGGCGGTTGGGATCGTGACGTTGAAGAATACAGAAAACACCATCTTAGATAGAAAGGGAGAATTATAATGGCATTTATTTCTACTGGTTATAATCCAGCAAAACCGATGGAAAACAGAATTTCAGACATCGGTCCCAGAGACTATAATGAGTTTTATCCTCCTGTGATTGCTAAAAATAAAGGCAAATGGTCTCACCATGAAATCCTTGAACCGGGTGTACTGGTGCATGTAGCAGATTCAGGAGATGAAGTATATACAGTAAGAACTGGTGGTTGCCGATTGATGAGTACCACTCATATCAATGAAATCTGCGAAATTGCCGATAAACATTGTGACGGCCATGTTCGTTTCACCACTCGTAATAATATCGAGTTCATGGTTGATTCAAAAGATAAACTTGAGCCCCTTAAAAACGATCTGGCTTCCAGAAAGTTTGATGGTGGTTCTAATAAATTTCCCATCGGCGGAACCGGTGCAGGCGTGACCAATATTGTTCATACACAGGGCTGGAT
>JAGLNZ010000706.1 GCA_023139225.1 Desulfobacula sp.
GCCACAACACCGCCCACCATCAAAGAATCCCTGGAAAGAATGGTCATGGCCCTGGCAACAGATGCCCTTGCCTGGGCAATACTTTCTTCAAGGGGTTTGGGATAATGGGCAAGACCAGCCACAAACAAGCCGTCTGATGCAAAATCAACCGGTCGCAGCTTTGCATGGGCCTCCACAAGGAACCCTTCATCATTTGTCGGTACCTTGAACTTTTCAAACAAATTCTTGTTGTCTCCCGGAACAATACCCGATGCCAGTACGACCAGATCAGGGCGAATGGTTACCGGCATCTGGAGAACGTGATCAATGAGGGACAGCTCAAGCTCCTTGTTGGAATTTTCCCTCAACGTCGGCAGCTTTTCCAGGTCATAGCGGATAAAGAGAACCCCTGTTTCCCGTGCCTTTTGGTAAAGGTCTTCCCTGAAGCCATAAGATCGGATATCCCTGTAAACCACATACACTCTTTTTCTTTTATCCATTGTTTTCAGCGCAATGGCACTCTTCAGGCTGTGGGTACAGCAGACCTTGCTGCAATAAGGATTTTCATTGTTTCTGGATCCAACACACTGGATAAAAACAATGGCCTTTGCATTTTCAATGCGGCTGTCCTTTTCCCGCAAAGCTGCATCCATGTCCAAATGGGTCAATACATCAGGATGGTCCCCGTAGAGGTACTCCCGGGGTTTGTATTCCTTTCCCCCGGTGGCAAGAATGACAGCCCCGTGTTCAATAGCCGCCAACTGCCCGGTTTGATTGGTCATGATGGTGCTGACAAAATTACCCATGGAGCCTGTAAAAGATTCAACTTCGGAATCAAGATACACTTTGATAGACTCGTTGATATTGGTTCTATCAATGAGATCCTCAAGATAATCCTGTATTTCTTCTCCCTGCCAGGTGGCATTCAGGTGCCTTGCGACTCCGCCAAGCACTGCTGTATTTTCAACCAGATGAACATCAACTCCCTGGTCAGCCGCGCTAAGCGCTGCTTCCATACCTGCCGCACCGCCACCCACTACAAGAAGGGACTTTTTAATATCCAGGCTGACCTGGTGTAATGGTTCCACTAATGCTGCTTTTGCCACGGCCATTCGAACCAGATCCTTTGCCTTTTGTGTTGCTTTTTGAGGTTCTTTCATATGGACCCAGGTATTTTGATCCCTGATATTGGCCATCTCAAACAGGTATTTGTTCAGGCCCACATCCCTTATTGTCTCCTGGAACAGGGGTTCATGGGTTCTGGGTGAACACGATGCCACCACTACCCGATTAAGTTCGTGCTCCAGGATCACTTCTTTCATATGGTCCTGGGCATCCTGGGAACAGGTAAAAAGGTTGTCCTCTACATGGACGACCCAGGGAAGCGTTGCCGCATAATCCCTGACGGCAGGAACATCGGCAATTCCCCCGATATTAATACCGCAGTTACAGACAAATACACCGATACGGGGATTTTGCCCTGAAAAATCGCTCTCAGGCGGCAATTCTTTGGTTTTCGTCTCGCTCCATCTGCCCTCCGTCAATGCCATGGATACTGTAGCGGCGGCTGCAGATGCCTCCATAACAGAGGCAGGGATGTCCTTGGGTTCCTGAAAGGTTCCGCAGACATAAATCCCTTTTTTGCTGGTACAGACCGGGGACAGGTCGCGGGTTTTGGCAAACCCGTGGCTGTTAAGCTCAATCCCCATTTTATCTGCCAGACCCCGGGCATCTTTATTGGGTGAAAGCCCGATGGACAACACCACCATGTCAAAAATCTCTTCAACCATGCCCCCTGCCTCAGTGGAGTAAACAATCCGGTACTTATCTCCGGGTTCCGGAAAAACAGAGTGAATTCTGGATCTGACAAACCGAACCCCGCTGTCATCCTGGGCCCTGATATTGTATTTATCAAAATCTTTTCCATGGGTTCTCATGTCCAT
>JAGLNZ010000707.1 GCA_023139225.1 Desulfobacula sp.
ATGCTTAACTTTGAGTTTACTGCATGATGCTTCCCGGCTTTTATGCAGGGTCGTATCTATTGCAAGCTGTTTTTTAAATTCTAAAACCCGTGTTCTTATTTCCGAACTATTTGTCGTTGATATCTGAAGGTTCTTAATCTGCTCATTAATCCCTGTCAGCTCTGTAACAAGAGCAGCATCACGGGCATTGGCAGACAGGTAATCTTCCACCCCGGCAAGTTCCTTACCTGCTTTCACCTGATTGAATTTTACCTTTTGGTGTTGGTCTTTTTTCTCTGAAACCCGGATTTCAATTTTCTTAAAATCTGATTCAGCAGTTTTTAAAACTGACTGTTTTTCTGAAATATGAAGGTCCAGCGCTCTTACTTTTTTAATCAATACAAGTTCTTTTTTCTGTTCTTCTTTGACATTAGCCAGAGCTTTTTGCGCTTTTTTTAACTCTGTTTCTTTTATTCCCAGTTTTTTTTCCTGTTGAGGTGCCAATGTATGCGAGTCTGCCAAAGTCTTGAGATCACGCGTTTGCTGCTGCCTTTTTGATAATAACGTTGCATATTCGCTTTCCAGCTCTGCCGCCTTTAAAGCATTCTGCAATTTTACCCTGTCCTGCCCAAATACCTTTAAATCATTTGACAGATTCTGAGATTCCTTTTCAATTTTAGAGAATTCGTTTTTTAGTGTATCAATCCCTGTTAACCAGAGAATGGATTTTCCAAGTTCATCATTTTTTTGATTTTGTTCTTTTTCAATCTTTTGCTTAGTGCCAAGCTCCTGATTTAATGCGACTTTCTCTTCATTGCTTAAAATGGCTATTCCGGCAGTTTGGGCCTGGAGCAATTCAAGTTTTGTTTCTTCATCACGCCGACGATCATGAACACATTTTGAAATTTCACTATAAATTTTAGTGCCTGTAATCTGTTCAAGAATGGGAGCCCTTTTGTCCGGACCGGCCGCAAGAAATGCAGCAAACCCTCCCTGGGCCAGGAGCATGGAACGGGTAAACCTGTCAAAATCCATTCCTGTTTCTTTTTCGATCCTAAGTGCAACTTCCCGTTTCTTTGACTCCAGAACCTTGCCGGTTTTTGCATCCGACATTTCATGCCGTGAGTCTATAAGGTTGCCATCAGCCTTTTTACGGGCCTTGTGCTGGCTCCAGTGACACCGGAACCTGCCTGCCTGAATTTCAAAAGTCACTTCGGCAAAGCATTCCCCGGTCTGCCGGGACATGATCTCGTTGCCGGCTTTGGTAATGGATTTTAATCGTGGCGTTCTGCCGTAAAGGGCAAGGCAGATGGCATCAAGAATAGTTGATTTGCCAGCACCGGTAGGTCCTGTAATGACAAATATCCCGTCAAAAACATACTCGGGCGCTGTAAAATCAATCACCCACTCCCCATAGAGGGAATTAAGATTTTTAAACCTAACCTCAAGAATTCTCATGCAAGCCCTTATTATTCAGCATTTGTGTCTTCTTCCTGTAAAAATGTAATGATCTCGCTGTACGCCTGAATCAATGCCGGACGTTCATCCGCTGGCATCTGATATGTATCCAGCAAACGGTTAAAAACGTCTGTGATATCCAGATCATCAAGGATATCATCTTCACAGGTTTGGCTGAGGACCCGTTCAACAAGACGCTTGTTTTTTATCCGGCAAATCTCCATACCGGTATTGGCAACCGCCTCTTCAATAAGACCCCTTAAAT
>JAGLNZ010000708.1 GCA_023139225.1 Desulfobacula sp.
CCATTTAAAAACGATTTTGCGGTTTTAAAAATAGACACACTGCCTTCCAGCTTAAAACCTTTACCCCTTGAAACAACAATCGTTTCCGATGATATCCAGCGTCTGTCTCCTGTGGTAATTTTAGGATTTCCTTTAGGAAACCGAACCCAGGATGCCCGTATCAATACCAGTATTACAAGGGGTCATGTCAGAAGGACATCCAAAGAAATTATCCAGGTGGACTCATCTATTTATAAAGGAAACAGTGGGGGACCTGCCATCAATGACAAAGGCCATGTCATCGGGATTGCATCCGGGGTGGTCACTGATCGGATAAGTGAATATTTTAAAATCACCACTCCCTTATCGGATTTCGGACTTATCCTGCCCATTTCAAGACCGGCAAGATTTATTGAATCAATTAAAACCGGCCAACCCCACTGGGATGGGGTTCTTGATTTTTCACTGGTATCAAAACTTGAACAGATCACCAGCCTGGCGAATGAAAATAAGTTCAAAGAAGCTGCGGATTTAAGTGAAACCATGCTTAAAACAAGTAAAGACCCTGTTCTGATGTTTTCGGCAGGGCTGTTGAATTTTTGCACCATGGATCTTGACAAGAGCAGGCATTTTTTCAAAAAACTTTCCATGATTGAACAGGAGAACATAACATCCAGGCTGATGCTCTATATTATCGACTGGATAAAAAACCGTGAAAGAGCCTCTACACTTACAAAAAACCTTTTTACCATGGACTGGCATGAAGAGGATGAATTTCTAGGTTATCTTGCAATAGTTTTAAAAGATAAAAAAAGAATGAATCTTGAGTTTATTGACTATGAAAACCGATCGGAAAAAAGCTGGAGGATGTTTATTGAAGGTCTAATTGCAGAAAAAACCAGTGAATTGGGCCATGCACAAAAAATGTTTAAACAATCTATTTTAAATTCCAGTATCAATGACTGGGTTTATTATCTTTCTTTTTCAAGACTGAATCATATCCAGAAAGAATATGCAAAATACCTGCAAGATAAAAAAAACCATGAAAAAAATATTGAAGCATTCAGACAGGAAGCTAAAGAATACAGGAAAACAGCGGCCGAATACAAGGAAACGATGATCGCTTTGATTAACCAGTTTGACTCGGACAAATTAAGTCATGATCAAAAAATTCAAATCTATATCAAGCTGCTTGAACTGGCACCGGAAAACAGGACCATTATAGGAAGAATTGCTTTTTATCATACTACAAACAGCGAATGGCAAAAGGCAATTGATTTCATTGATATCTATTTTAAAAAGCCTGGCCGGGAGACATCTTTAAGCCTCAGCCTGGGATTATTAAAAGGTGAAATCCTGAATATCATGGGAAAACGACCCGAATCAATTGACCACTTAACAAAATTTTCAAAAGAAACCCATAATCCATGGTACGGCATTATCAGCAAACACCTTGTATCGAAAACAAAAGAGGAAAGACTGATTAAACTTGCCGGGAAAAAACCGGAAAAACTAATTACCATGCACACAGCACTGGGCCTGTGGGCAGAAGGAGATCAAGACAGGGTAAAGGCAGCCCACCATTACAGGGAAGCTTTAGGCTCCTATCTTGATGACTGGAATGAGTATGATCTGGCCCTTGGCAGAATTATAGGATTCCGGCAAACCCGGAACTGATTCATTTGTTTAAGATTCAGGATACCCTGCCCTTTCGCTTAAACGTCATTGTCCTGTTTTGAGCCATCTCTTTAGCAAATTGTTCATACCCTTTCTCTTTTATTTCATGAATACAGGCGGCCCGGTCACTGTTAAAAACCAGTCCGAATAATTTTGCTATGAAATTATTATATTTTTTACATGCCATGACATCATTTACTTCATCACATTCTGCACAGGAGGCAATATTTTTTTCAAAGCAGCAGGTACGGGCTTTACACCAGGATGCTCTCTGATTTTCAAGGCATCCGGCGCATTTTCCCTTTTGAAATTTACTGCATGATCCACAGTATAACCCGCACTTGGCAACCAGCTTGACATTGTTTTGAATTGCTCCCATTTTTTTCTCCCTGATAAAATATTATTAATATTAAAACACCCTGCAACTTGCTTATTATAACAAGCTGCTTTGCCACCATTATGTCAGGTTGAAAAAATATTTTTTATTTGGAATTACAGCTCACACCAAACCGGAGGTATAATAAGATCCATTCGTTCCTGAATTTAAATTTACATTCATGCATTCTTTGTTCAAACCCCTGCACCATATTCTCTAAAAAAACTAAATTTTCTTAAAAAAAACTTTGTTTTATGCCAAAATTCAGGGTTTTCCCTGATTGATTTTATCATTTCTTATTGGTATGGCTATTCAGAATTATCGCTTTTTACTTCAAGGAGTTGGTTAATGAAAAAGTTAATGTGCTTAATGATAGGAATTTTGATTTCAATTGGCTGGATTGGCTATGGATATACGGCTGAGCTTTTTTTAAAGGCTGGGGTAAATTACAGCAATGTTTTTAATAATCAAGCATTGCAAGATAGTTACGTGAGTGGTTCAACAACTTTTCGAGATGGGAAAGATTGGGGTGATTTTTGTTCTCAGCATGGTTATAGTGGCTATGCAGGAAATTATATAATACTAAATGGTATTGCTTTTTTTCATTATTATGTTGGGTGCAATGAATATTCTAATCCAGATATTTGTACAGGAGAATATCGAATAGAAGTGTATCTGCCTAGCAATGCCCCTCAGAATTGGCCGGATGGTGATCCAAATTGGGGATATACGAAATCGGCAATTGATCAAGACGGAGACGGAATACCAGACGAATATGATCTAGATTTCATTGATACAATAGATAAAAATATAGGTACAGATAAAAACAATCGAAAAATAAACTGCGATCAAAATTTTGTTGCAGACCCGATCAATATCTTCAACGGCAACCTTTTAGAAAAAGAAACCGACTTTGTATTTAATTCGCCTTTTGAAGGTGGGTTGGTTTTTAAAAGGTATTATAACAGCCAGAGCGCAAGTGATTCAACCATTGGATTTGGATGGACTCACAATTAC
>JAGLNZ010000709.1 GCA_023139225.1 Desulfobacula sp.
TGCCTTATATATCTTTTTTCTTTTATCGATACGAGTGGCTGTGAGAATTAGAAAATGATTTAAAGGAATGCCTTTTTGAATAAACTCAATCAAACGGTCAAGGTCTGATGGTGAAAAATTGATATACTGGCTGCCCTGTTGTGTTTGAAACAAAGGGGCGTTTTTGACGGCCACGATTTTTTGGGGAACAAGAAACGAAAAGGTGGAGACCTGCTCAATGATATCTCCCATGGAAACAGAACCGCCTTCAAGGGTTTCCATGGCAAACTGCATATTATTATTTCCAACCAGAAAAGAAGATGTGGTTTTAAACGCCTGTTTTACCAGATACGGCTCCCCGTAAATCAGGACCAGACCAGGGAGGACATCATCTTCTTGAAGAGTGTTAAAAAACGAGTCTAACTTATTATGCTTAACGTTGTTTTTATTTGGGGCCATGAGAAGGTCTTGAAAGTTTAATTAAAAGGATAAAAGCAATCAGGGAAACCATCAGCCCGATTCCCTGTGACATGGAGACAACCTCAAAAAAGAAATCTCCCCGAAAATCCCCTCTGAAAAATTCAACAATGGATCTGAATAATGAATAGAGCATGATATAGCTTAAAAACACCATGCCGTTAAATTTCTTTCTTTTCTGAAGCCACAAGAGAATAAAAAACAGGATCAGGTTTGAAAATACCGAATACAGCTGGGTCGGGTGCAGATAAACCCCTATGGGCGCAAGACTTTCAGGATTTGTAAATTTAACGGCAATGGGCAGATCACACTCTTTCCCATAGCAGCACCCGGCAAAAAAACAGCCGATTCTTCCCACAGCATGGCCCAGGGCAAGTCCCGGTGAGATGATATCAGCGGTTTTCCAGAAGTCCAGATTTTTTGATCTCAGGTAAATGGGTGTGGCCACAACAGCAGCAATGAATCCACCGAAAAAAACGAGTCCCCCATTCCAGATCTTAAAAATGTCCAGCAGATTGTTTTTATAACCGTCAAAATTGATCAGTACGTATAAGAGGCGTGCGCCTAAAAGAGCAGATACCAGGATAACAAAAAAAATATCGGTAATGGTCTCAGAGGATAGGCCGTGGGATTTTGCATTTTTTTGAGAAACCCAGATTGCCGTCATAAATCCCAAGGCAACAAAAAGACCATAGGTGTAAAGATTAAAACTGCCTATGTTAATTAGTATTGGATGCATAAATAATAATGTTAAAATTCCGGGATTTTCTTAAATATAATATGGTAAATAAAAATTCCCATGCCAATGGTTATGGCACTGTCTGCCATATTAAATGCCGGCCAGTGGTAAGTTCCCATGTAAAAATCAAGGAAGTCTAAAACCTTTCCATATATAAACCTGTCAATTAGATTTCCAACTGCACCGCCAAATATGAGTGCAAGTCCAATTGATAAAAAAATAAAATTTTCTGCACTTTTTTTATAAAACCACAAAATCAACAAAGCAACAATTGAAGATACAAAGAGAAAGACAAATTTCCTTACTCCGGGCGAGCTTGAGGCAAAAAAGCCAAAGGCTCCGCCAGGGTTTAAAATATGGGTGATATTAAAAAAATTTTTAATCACAATAATATTATCATACAGTGCAATATTTATTTTGATAATATATTTGGTTAATTGATCAGCAATAATTACAAATCCGCTGATTAATATTAATCTTGCCCAGATATTTTGGCCCATCAGGTTCAATTTACAATATCTTTTTTAAAGCGTTACTGCATCTTTCACATGCTGTTGGATGATCGTTGTCATTGCCGATTGTTTCATCAAAACGCCAGCATC
>JAGLNZ010000071.1 GCA_023139225.1 Desulfobacula sp.
ACAATGATGACATGTTCCAGTATCTTGGAGGCCTCACCCTTGCTGCGAAAAAAAACAGTGGTACAAACTTGGACACCCTGATTTCTTTGCAACGTGATCCCGGAAAAATAAAAGTTGAAAGTATTGAAAAAACCATAGGAAGAGAGCTCAGGACCCGCTATCTTAATCCTGAATGGATACAGGGAATGAAAAAAGAGAATTATGCAGGGGCAAGGGAAATGGCAAAATTTGTTGAATATATGTGGGGCTGGCAGGTCACAATTCCCGATGCAATTGATAAAACAGCCTGGGAGCAGACTTTGCAGGTATATGTAGAAGATAAATATCATCAGGATATGAAAGAATTTTTTAACAAACATAACCCATGGGCATATCAGTCCATTACCGCCAGGATGTTAGAGGCTATCCGCAAAGGTTATTGGAAAGCTGATGAAAAAACCAAACAGAAACTTGCTTTTGAATATGCTCAAAACGTTGTGGCAAAGGGGGTAGCATGTTGTGATCATACCTGTAACAATCCTGTTTTAAACCAGATGGTTGTGAATATCTTATCCATTCCCGGAATCATATCCCCGAAAATTGTTACTGAATTTAAAATAGCCATTGAAAAATCCGCAGCAACATCATTGGATGAACAGGTCAAAAAACGCGACCAGGTCAAAAAAGAACTAACCCGGGGATTTGAAAAAAAGAACAAAAAAGAACCGGCCATGGAAACAAATGCCGAACAAAACAATGAAACCGAGATTGTTGAAGGATTTAAAATGGAACAAATACAGACTGACGATAAAACATCACATATTTCAAGCTCAGGTATCCAATGGTTTGCTTCTTTTTTTATACTCCTGCTAATCGGCTTGTTTGTTTTTGGAATTCAAAGGAAAATATCATGAAACCACCCATTGTTTTAACTGCATTTGGAACAACATCTAAAGCCCTTGATACCTATTCTTTTATGGATCGTATGATTAAAGCAAGCTTTCCCGGTCATGAGATTCTATGGGCTTATACCTCACGGATCGTTAAACACAGACTAAAAAAGAATTTAACTGCCAAGATTAAACATCCTGATATTGTATTAAAAGAACTTTATGACAAAGGTCATAAATGGGCAGTTGTTCAGTCCATGCATCTTATATGCGGCCATGAATTTTACAGGCTGGTTGATGAAGCAGAAAAAAGTAAAATAAGAACCAGCATCGGCCTGCCCCTTTTAACTTCCTGGGAGGATTACAATAAAGTAAGCACGGCACTGTCCTTAAAAAAAATTTTACATGAAAATCAAGCAACCATTCTTGTGGGGCATGGGACAGACCACCCGGCGTGGACTTCATATCTTGCCCTGGAGACTATTTTAAAAAAAGAATACGGGCCTGATATACATGTCGGTGTTATTGACAAACAACCTTCCAAAGAGTTATTGATTGAAAAAATTGTCCGGTCCGGTGTCAGGCAGGTAACTTTAGTGCCTTTTATGCTGGTGGCGGGAGTACACGTTGAAGAGGATTTAAAAGGGGATGAAGATTCCTGGAAAAAAGCGTTTAATGAAAAAGATATTGCAGTGATGGTCGAAAAAAAAGGGGTTGGCTATAATAAACAAATCATTGAACTATTCATTAATCATATTCAACACGCCCTTGATGTAATACCACAGTCAATTCAATAAGGTTGGATTATTATATGAAACCATTGTTTTTTGCCGAATGCCTTTTATTTATATTCATATTTATATTTATATTGCAATTGCCATGCAGCATGGCCCAAAAAAATGCTGTAATTCCCCAAAGAGTGATATCATTATCACCCATTATTACTGAAACCATCTATCTTTTAAATGCCCAGGATTTGCTTGTTGCCAATACAAGCTATTGTAATGTACCCGATGAAGCGCAATTTAAAGAAAAAATCGGATCGGTTATCCAGATGAATGTTGAAAAAATCATCAGCCTGCGCCCTGATCTTGTTATTGCAAGCCCGCTTTCACGGGAAAAACAGATAAAAATTTTATCAAACCAGAAAATCAAGGTGATGAGAATCGAAAACCCGCAGACTTTCCCTCAAATGTGCGACATCACAATGAGAATAGGCAAGGTTACAGGACGGGCAGATGCGGCCGGAAAAATAATAGAACGTGCAAAAAATGAAGTTGAAGCCATTAAGCTTAAAACAGCTCATCTTCCTAAAAAAAAGGTGTTTATCCAGATCGGCATGAAACCGTTGCATTCTGCCAATAAAGACACATTTATCAATGAATATATCAACTATGGCGGTGGAATCAATATTGCTGAAAATGAAAAATCAGGGATATACAGCAGGGAAAAAGTCCTTAAGGAAAATCCTGATGTTATTTTAATTGCAACCATGGGAACATCAAAAAAAGCCGGAGAAATCGAAAAACAAAGATGGATGAAATTCAAATTTTTAAATGCCGCAAAAAAAAACCAGATCTATGTTCTTGATCCTGAACTTATCTTAAGTCCTACTCCTGTTACTTTTGCAAAAGGTTTAAAACAGGTTTTATCCTTAATCCACCCCAATGCCTGTGTAACACCCGGAGCTGATTTAAAAAAATGAAACAAAACAGACTAAAGCAGTGGTCAATTCTTTTAATCCTCCTTATGATCATATTAATATTTGTCAGCCTTCTTTCGCTATGTGTCGGCAGTGCAGGAATCGGGTTAAAAAATATCCCGCATATTCTTTTTTCCGGTCAGGAAAGTGCTGAACACAGTATCCTTTTAGGCATTCGATTGCCTCGAATAATATTGGGTCTTTCAATCGGCGGGGCTTTAAGTCTTGCAGGCGCCCTGCTCCAGGGAGTATTTAAAAACCCCCTGGTTGAACCTTATACGCTTGGCATCTCAGGTGGGGCGTCCCTTGGTGTATGCCTCAACATTCTCTTTAAATTTTACAGTAAAATAGGCATCATCGCATACCCCCTTTCAGGATTTTTAGGCGCAAGCCTTGTTATTTTTCTTGTTTACAGCTTGAACAATAAGACAAACAATATTAAGTCAAACAGAATGCTTTTAACAGGTGTTATGATCTCCTATGTGGCATCCTCCCTTGTCATGCTGCTCATGGCTATTTCAAAAAGTGATGATCTGCAGAATATTGTTCTCTGGATTATGGGCTCCCTTGATGAACCCAATACGGTTTTAATAAAGATGGCGCTTTTCGGCTCCCTTGCAGGACTTGTTATCTCCTATTTTTTCTGCTTTGATTTAAATGCCCTGCTTTTAGGTGAAGATGAAGCAGCAAACCTGGGTGTTAATACAACAAGAACAAAAAAATATTTATTTATCATTGCATCCTTTTTAACGGGATTAAGCGTATCCGTTGCCGGAATCATCATGTTTGCAGGCCTTATTGTTCCTCATTTCATGCGCATGATAGCAGGCCCGGACCATAGAATACTGCTGATCAGTTCATTCCTGGCCGGTGCTGCATTTTTAGTTTTATGTGATGTGATTGCAAGAGTCATCATATCCCCGCTGGAACTTCCGGTAGGTGTCATAACAGGTATCATAGGCGGTATTGTTTTCATCTGGGCACTTTCAAGAAAGCAGGTGACATTATGAGCCATGTCCTCACCATTGAAAACCTCAGCTTCAAATACCACAAAAAAAGAGTGCTGACCGATATTAGTTTTTCAACTGATCCTGGTGAATTCATTTCAATCATTGGCCCTAACGGCTCCGGGAAAACCACTCTGATAAAACTTATTTCCAAGATAAACAAACCTGAAAAAGGAAATATCCATATAAAAGGTGAAAATATTCAAACAATGTCAAACAAGCAATTGGCCAGGCATATTGCAGTTGTCATGCAGTCTGTTGAACCGGTTGCCATGAGTGTTGAAGAATATGTCCTTTTGGGAAGACTGCCTTTTTTTAAAAAATATCAATTCTTTGAAACCGCCAAAGACATGGCCCTGGCCCATAAATATATGGAGTTGACAGGTATTTTAAAGCTTAAGGATGCGCCCATCAATGAAATAAGCGGAGGAGAAAGGCAGCTTGCGGCCATTGCCAGGGCTTTAACCCAGCAGCCTTTGCTTCTAATTCTTGATGAACCCACATCTCATCTTGACATTACACACCAGATTAAAATTCTTGAATTAATAAGCTCCCTCAAACAAGAGCTTTCACTGAGCATCCTCATGGTGCTTCACGATTTAAACCTGGCAGCAGAATACTCTGACAGGCTTGTTTTGCTAGGTGGAGAAAATGGAAAAATTTATCAAACCGGAACCTGTGAACAGGTCCTTTCTGAAAAATCAATTCAGGAAGTCTACAATACAAAGGTGAAAATCCAAAAAAATCCTGTATCAAAAAGACCCTGTATTTTTCTTGTTACCCAAAATGCTTTAAACCCTGAATAAGGAAATTGTTATGCCACAATTTGCCAATGCCATGGAAGTATTTAAGCTCCTGGATAAATCCAATTGTAGAAAATGCAATGAACAAACCTGTCTTGCCTTTGCTTCAAAGGTTTTTCTAGGGACAAAATCCCTTGACCAATGCCCTGCTTTAAGCGGGGAAGTTCTTGAAAAATATCAGGGAAAACAAAAAAAGAAAAAAACAATTGAAGCATATCGTGAATCCATGGCGGCAGATCTTAAAAACGAAATAAAATCCTGTGACCTGGAACTTGCAGCCCAAAGAGTGGATGGCATTTTTTCAAAGGGAAAGCTTACTATAAGGATTTTTGGCAAGCAGTTTTCCATTGATTCTTCCGGCAATATGTTTTCAGATATCCATATCAACGCATGGGTTGCCACGCCTGTCATGGCCTATATACTTTTTTGCAAAGGTGTCCCTTTGACAGGGAAATGGGTAGCGTTCAGAGAACTTGAAGGCGGCCGTGAAATGAACGGTTTATTTGTCCAGCGATCGGAAAAATCTTTAAAACAGATTGCAGATAGATATACCAACCTGTTTGAAGATCTAATCCTCATCTTTAATGGAAAAAAAATAGAAAACCATTATGAATCCGACATATCACTGGTTCTCTATCCTTTGCCAAAAGTTCCCGTACTGATCTGCTACTGGAAACCCGAAGACGGGATGGAATCCGATCTTCACCTGTTTTTTGATTCATCGGCCGACATGAACGCCAATATCAATATCGTATACGGGATTGCAGCCGGCATTGTTGTCATGTTTGAAAAAATATCCTTGAAACACGGCAATGCCCTTTAATTGATTTTCAGCTTTGGGGCCCGTTTCATTTTTTTAGGATCTCTTTTTTTCCCCGAAATCTTTTTAAATATTTTGATTCCTTCATTAAAGGTGTAATCCTGTCTTGTACCCTCATGGGTATAAAGCTGAACTGTTCCCATTCTCAGCTTAAACATGTTCAACTGTATCCATTGCGTGGTAAATGTTCTTGAAAAGCTCTTATAGCCGGCCTTTACACCGACCCTGACTTCAGGGGTAATGGACATTCCCATGCGGTAGACAAGATTGTTAAGACTGAAACCGAATTTTTGAGTGATTTGATCTTTACCCGAAGGCGGACTAAGGGGCAACAGCCTGATATTAAATGACTTATACCGGTTATTATCAAACATCAGGTTGATGGTACTTGAAGGGGTATTATTGAAAACCGGTGTAAACCTGAAAAATGCTTTCCCGGTTCCGTTTACATGAAATCCTGTCTGCACAAATCCCGTCATGACTGAAAAATCAAGGGTGGTTTGGGTGATTTCAGGCGGTATGGGAATATGAAATCCGCAATTGGAGCAGGTCGCACCCCAGGGCGGTCGCGCATTCTGGCTGTAATTGAGCCCTATTCCACTAAATTTTTTCTTGGCAAGATCTTTCCATAATGCTCTTAATTTGTAGCCAAATCCTAATTGGTATTCAAGCACCACTTCATTGCCCCTAAACAATTTTGAATTTTGCAGTCCTGTTCTTTTGTAGTAATTTAAATCCGCATCAAGGGTTTCAACCATGATTTTTCCATGGGCATTGATTTCTTTATCCCTTCGGTCATAGTTGTAGATATTGGTTGGAGAAAGTTCACCCCTTGCCCGGACAGGAACCCGAAGGCCGAATCCATACCCCCCGCCGATGGTTACCCTGAAAAAACCTGAATCATAGGTCCATTTTCTTTCCCATTGCCAGGAGTGCCCCTTTGTAAAGCCTGCTAAAAATTCTGCGGTGAAATAATGTTTCCCGGATGTGTTAAATTCCGGAATATCGGGATTTTTTGGTGCCATTGTGACCTGCTGCATTTTGAAATTTGTCACAGGTTTTAAAATCATTTTTTTAGGCACCCTGTTTAGTTCCTTTAAAACCGGTAGTGTAACAGGTTTCAGACTCTTAAAATTCAATGTGCCGTTTTTAAAACCTGGATACATGGTGACACCCTTTACAGGCCGGGGTATCATCTTGGGAACGACAATGGTGTCTTCTATGGTAAGCTTGCCTTTTCCCTCGATAATTGCATCTAATACCGCCTGTTCGCCTTTGGCAGCTTCCAGCCTGACAGGATTTTTGGGATCAAGGGCATTAATGTTTTTCATCAAATCGGCAAGACCTTTGCGGCTCTCTGCATCCAAAGCATTCACAGATATTTTTTTTGCGGCACGCCCGCTTAAAAAAGAGTTATAGGTAGGAGAAATCCGTTTCATTTCAGCAGGGTCGAGTACAATAACACTTGTACTCTTGCGCATGACAAAAGAATCATCAAATTCAATGGCTTCATCAAGGACAACCGGTCTTGTAAGAATTGTTTTGCCGATTTTTGCCCTCTTATTTAACCTGTCGGCATACTGGTTCAGGGGTTTAAAAGCAATTTTGGCAATACTGCCCAGCGGTGCCGTAGTTTTATCACCCAGTTGAACCGGCTTATTTGCAAAGGTTGAAATCTTTCCTTTAAAAAGCGGTTTTTGCTGTCTGATTTTTGAGGACAATATCATATTGGGCTCAAGAACCTTCATCTTTCCCGATGCCAATGGGGCGGCAAGTGTCAGGTTTTGCTGGGCAAAGCAGAGGCCCGCATTAAAGAGTGCGAAAATGAGTGCTGTAATCAGAACGCTTATCCTTTTTTGAACCGTCATGTATTAATTCCTTTCATTGATTTGAACCGTCATTGCCGACTAATTGATACCGGTCTTACCGGTCTTGAATATATTCAACGCTGGGTATTATGAACTATTGTTTTGTCTTTGACAATTCGTTTTTTACTGCGATCCCGATTTTTTCAATGGTATATGGTTTTTTAAGATAACAGCCTGCCCCAAGCCTGAGGGTCTCATTTACCTGCCTGGTTTGAGAGTAACCGCTGGCAATAATCGCTTTTTGTTCAGGTTTAAACTCCAGAATTTGCCTGTAAGTTTCAAAACCATCAATCCCGGGCTCCATGATCATATCTAAAAGCAGCAGGTCAACATCATTTTCTTTTAAATATTTAACTGCCTGTTCACCGCTTTCCATGCAAATGGTTTTATATCCGAGTTTTTCAAGGGTGATGCCGGCGATCTGTCTTTGTTCTTTGACATCATCAATAATAAGAATTTTTTCACCATTGCCTTTACAGGCATCCAGACAAAATGGTTTTGCCTTGATTAATGTTGTATTACCGGTGATGGGAAAGTATAGGTCAAAGGTGGTGCCTTTATCAGCACTTGAAATAATATCAATATAGCCTTCATGGTCCTGAACGGTTCCCCAGACAACTGCCATTCCAAGGCCGGTACCGCTTCTTCCCATTACTTTTTTGGTGAAAAACGGCTCAAATATTCTTTTTAAATCTTCAGGGTCAATACCAAACCCATTGTCTTTAACACTGAGAACAATATAATCCCCTGTCTCAACCTGATCATATCCTTTTATGGGCATGTTTAAGTGTCTGTTTTGAGTGCTGATGCGGATGATCCCCCCATCAGGCTGAGCTTCTGCTGCATTGGATATCAGATTCATCAACGTTTTTT
Source organism: Desulfobacula sp. (assembly GCA_023139225.1). Classification (GTDB taxonomy): domain Bacteria; phylum Desulfobacterota; class Desulfobacteria; order Desulfobacterales; family Desulfobacteraceae; genus Desulfobacula. The sequence continues at coordinate 7,943 of JAGLNZ010000071.1, forward strand.
GAAGATGAACGGATGATCCCTGTAAAAAGGGCATGGAGGCATCCATCTGTTTTTCAACAAGAATATTGGGGTGAAATGAAAGGATTTTTTTGTATTCCAAGGTTAATAAAAAATTTGAAACCAGATCGTTCAGGTTTAAAACTTCACGGGCGATTACACCCCGTCTGGAAAGGGTAAGAAGATCCTGGACGATTTCAGCAGCCCGGTGACCGGA